>JAJZXT010000207.1 GCA_021806355.1 Thermoplasmata archaeon | reverse complement strand
GATTTTTGTAGAAAACGTCCACGATGATGATGAGATAAACCGCTTGCTGAGAGTATACAATGAACAGATGCCGGGGAGCAACGAGTTCAGCGTGACAATGTTCATAGAAATCACAGACGAGAAGGCGCTCGTAAGGGAGCTACCAAAACTCGCTGGCATTGAAGAACATGTTGTTATAACATATGATAGCAAAGAGTGCAAAGCGATTCCGGAAGAGGGAAGATCTACTGAAGTACTTGAATCAACCGTGCAATACCTGAAATTCAAATTCAGCAGTGAGGAGGCAGAAGCGTTCAGGAAAGCTAAAAATGTCTTCATAGGCACGGAACATAAAGGATACAGTGAATCTGTAAAGATCCCTGATGCACTTTTGATTCACTTGAAAAATGAGTTGGGAATCAAATTATGACCTGATCATTCAACTTATCATTATAATCAAAAAGAAAATTTTCTAAAATTTTATGAGGCAAAAGTCAAATTCACTCAACTATTTGATAAAGGCAAAACAGATATTTATTAAAAGTGATTAAGGATTTGATTCAAATGAATAATCTCTCACAGGAAGAAGCTGAAGTAATTCAATATGTAAGGAGATTCGCCAATGAGGAAGTTAAACCCCTGGCAAAAGAAATTGACATAAAAATGGAGGTTCCGGATAAACTCATTAAAAGAATGCATGAGCTGGGGCTCTTCGCCAGTTATATCCCAAAAGAATATGGTGGATACGGCATGTCTTTCAGCTTTCTTGCCAGCGTAATCGAAGAATTATCGAAGGCATGCCCAAGCACCGCCTTAGTCCTGGATGGTGCGTTAACACTTTTCGCAGAGCCGGTTCTCATGTTCGGTTCAGAGGAATTGAAGAAGAAATACCTGACAAGGGTAGTTAACGGAGAAATAGGTGGACTTGCCCTAACAGAGCCAGGAGCAGGCAGCGATGCAGCTGCAATACGAACGACGGCACAAAAGGTTGGATCTGATTATGTAATTAACGGGACTAAGATATTCATAAGCAATGGTAGATTAGCTCGGTTTTACGTAGTTGATGTAGTCACAGATCCTGAAAGAAAACATAAGGGGATATCCACATTCGTTGTGGATGCCGAAACACCAGGATTAAAGATCAGCAGGGATATTCATAAACTTGGGATAAGGGGTTCCAGCACTGTCGAATTGGTCTTCGAGAACGTAAAGGTCCCGGAATCAAACCTTGTCGGGAAATTGAATGAAGGTTTCAAGGTTGTAATGGAGACTCTGGATGCGGGAAGGATAGGCATTGCTGCACAGGCACTTGGAATAGCCGAGGGTGCACTCGATGAAGCCATAAAGTATGCTGCCCAGAGGAAGCAGTTCGGGAAGCCTATCACGGATTTTGAAGGCATACAATTCATGATTGCAGATATGGGAACACAGATTGAGGCAGCAAGGCTATTGGTCTACGAAGCCGCTGCCAGATGGGATAGGCACGAGGATTGCATCAAAATATCTTCGATGGCAAAGCTATTTGCTTCAGATGCTGCAATGAAGATCACAACGGAGAGCTTGCAACTGTTTGGAGGCTATGGTTATACAACCGATATGGATGCGGAGAGGCATATGAGGGATGCAAAAATAACCCAGATTTACGAGGGAACAAACCAGATCCAGAGAGTAATAATTGCAAGAAAAATGTTGGAGGAGTCCGGAATTTGAGCATCCATATCGGATGTTCCGGTTGGTCATACCCTGAATGGTCCGGTTCATTTTATCCAAAGTCAGCCAGGCCTTCCTTGAGGTTATATTCTAATTATTTTGAAACGGTGGAAATCAATAGCACTTTTTATAACATTCCTCGGCGGGATATTGTTGATTCATGGATTAAGCAACTGAATAGTAACGCGGATTTTAGATTCAGTGTCAAGGTGCCAAGGCAGTATACGCATCCCGAAAACGCAGACAATCTCAAAGAAAGGCTGGATTCCTTCAACGAATTCGTTGAAACAGTGCTGAATCCATTAAGAAATGCCGGGAGGTTGAAGGCCACCATGTTTGGTCTGCCGCCATGGATTGGAAAAGACAATTACAATGGAGAATTAAGGCTGATCGGGGAAATATCAGAACCATGGATGATTCCTTTCGTTGAGGCAAGGAATCGCCAACTACTTTCCGGAAGGGATTTTTTTGAAAGATGCTCTTCCATAGGCTTAGGTGCTGTCACCGTAGACAGCCCGGATAATATTATGAACAACATACTGCCCACTAATGGCACATCCTACATAAGACTGCACGGCAGAAACAGGAAGGGCTGGAATGAGCGAGGTGCTGGAATGGAAAAATATAATTACAATTATTCAGAGAAAGAACTTGAGGATATTGGGCAATTGATCAAGAATCATGAGGAAGGAGATGTGACTATTTATTTCAACAACCATCCGTTTGGAAATGCTCCTGTAAATGCTCTTTCTTTGATCAGGATACTGGGGATCAAAATTAAGACAGGGCAAAGTATGCTGTAAGGAAGAGGTGGCATGAACGGACTATGCAAGGGGAACAAAACTCAAGATCAGGTATAATGGGGAGGATATTGAGGTCATCTTCATCTCTGAAGAAGAAGGATTCGTTACTGTCAAGCTTCAAAATGGCTATAATGTAACTTTAAAAGAGGAGAATATCAAGGTACTCGAAACAACCGAACCAGAGATTGCAAAGAAAAAAAAGATAAAATCACAGCACGGCAGCGGGCTTCCAATTTCTCTGATAGCTACTGGAGGGACGATCGTTAGTGCAATAGACTACACTACAGGGGCGGTTCACCCATCAACCGATATCAGAATGATCATTGATCGTTATCCATACATGGAGGAAAAGTACGCTATTGCAGTAAGGGAATTTGAAAATATCCTCAGTGAGAACATGAAACCTGATATGTGGATAAAACTGGCCAGGATAATCTCAGAGGAATTATCAAAATCAAGGGGAGTTGTAATTTCTCATGGTACCGATACTATGACATATACATCATCCGCACTCGCATTTATGTTTGAGCAGCTTTCCGGACCCGTGGTAATGGTTGGCTCTCAGAGAAGCTCTGACAGGCCAAGCAGCGATTCATTTGGGAATATGGAAGGAGCGCTGGCTTTTTCATCCACAAACATTGGAGAGGTTGGTATTTCAATGCATTCCGGCACTTCCGATGATAGCATAAGCTTTCTAAGAGGGACAAGGGCAAGGAAGATGCATTCAACGAGGAGAGATGCCTTTAAGTCAATATCCAGTAAACCTATCGCAACATTCCGCAATAAAAATGTAGAGTATATTTCTGGTTACACAGAAAGAGCCAATGAAACACTATTATTGAACAAGCTTGAGACAAGGGTTGCGTTGGTCTATTTCTATCCTGGATTATCAGGAGTAGATCTGGAAAAATTGAGTGAAGATAAGAGGGCTATTATCATAATGGGAACCGGTCTAGGCCATATTTCACAGGCTTTGTTTGGTTCCCTGAAAAAGATAGTATCAAACGGCACAAAAATCATCATGACAACACAGTGCCTGAGAGGAACTGTTGATCTGAACGTTTATTCCACAGGAAGGGAGCTGAAGAAAATTGGGGTAATATCTGCTGGCAATATGCTTCCCGAGGTTGCACTGACAAAGACAATGTTTCTCCTTGCCAATAATGAAGATGAAGATTTTGAATCACTTATGATCAAGAATATGAGAGGAGAGATTCTGGAAAGAGAACTGCTGGGTGATGTATATTAGCCATATACAGAGTGAAATAAAAATTGGACTGGAAATCCATCTTCAGCTTTCCACAGGGAAGCTGTTCTGCAATTGTCCGGATATGGAAAGCCCGGCGTTGGATGGTACTTTCTCCAGATGGCTTTTTCCCACCGGGAATGAATCTGGCGATATCGACATTGCTGCCCTGCAGGAGGAAAAGAAACACATCTCTTATAATTACAAAATATCTGAGAATAGTTGCCTTGTGGAGGCAGACGAAGAACCACCTCATAGAATCAACAGAGAATCCTTGAAGACGGCAATGTCAATAGCTGCTTCATTGAATTCAAATATAATTGGAACCGTTTCCGTGATGAGAAAAGTAGTGGTCGATGGTTCAAATACCTCTGGTTTTCAAAGGACTGCAATTATTTCTACGGGTGGGGAACTTATTTTGAATGACCATAAAATAAGGTTAACATCCATTTGCCTCGAGGAAGATTCTGCAAGAAGGATTGATCCAGATGATGGAAAAACGACATTTTCTCTCGATAGGCTTGGAATTCCATTGGTGGAAATATCAACTGCGCCTGATATAAGAACATTTCAGGAAGCGGTCGAGGTTGCTAAAGAAATTGGACTGAGGGCGTTATTGACCGGAAATATCCGCAGGGATAGTGATGCAATCAGGCAGGATGTCAATTTTTCAATGGGATACGGAAGGGTGGAAATCAAGGGAATCTCAAAACTTTCCCTCATTTCACAGGCTCTGCAAGAGGAGGAAAAAAGGCAGGGTTCATTAGCCACTGCAATTGAGATTTTCCTGAAAAGAGGTGGGTTCACGGAAGTAAATCTCCTTGATTTCACTCACAGACTGATCAATTCCAATTCCAAAATCATACAGAAAGGAATCTCTGCAGGAAATAAAATCTTCATAGGTAAAATATCCAATATGCTGGGGCTCTTGAAGCAGGGAGAATTCAGGATCGGCAGGGAAATATCGGACACCCTTAAGCTGTTTTCCATAAGTGGTTTTATCCACTCCGATGAGCTTCCAGGATACGGTATTTCACAGGAAGAAATAGACTCGATAAGATCAGAAATGAAGTGCAAAGAAAATGATGCCATGATGATTATTTCGATTACAGAAGAAAAGAGATCAATTGCAGAAGAAGCAATTAATAGCAGAATAAGGAAGTTGTGTTCTCTTGACTTCTCAGAAACAAGAGCTGCACTTGAAGACGGGACTTCAAGGTTCCTGAGGCCCATTTCTGGTTCAGGGCGAATGTATCCGGAGACCGATCTTCCAATAATCAAATTGAATGATGAATTGTTCAAGGAGGCAATTTCAGAAGTGCCAAAGTCATTTGATGAGGCGGTTGCTATATTCCTTAAGAAATGGGAAATCTCTAAACAGGAATCAGAAATAATCCTATCCTCAGGTAGAAAAAAAGAATTCGAGGAACTATCTGGAATATGGGGTAAACCCAGGGAGGTTTCAAGGATAATGCTCCAGTTTATACCAGAAATGGAGAGAAAATTCAGGAAAAGGGTAAAACGTGAGGATATCAGGCAAATTATGGCAGGCGTTAAAAGGATGTCCTACGGCAGGGTATCCCTAGAAATTGCCATTGAACTGATGATTTCCGGAACTGACATCAATCAAATCTTCAATTCAGATTTGATCAAGCCCCTTGATGCAGAGGAATTGAGGCTAATACTAGAGGATTTGCGAAGGAATAGTGAATTGAGAAGGGAAAACGTCATTGCCAAAGTGAAAGAAAGAACGAGAAGGCCCATAGATCCAAAGGCAGTCATGGAAGCATATCTTGGGGATTTACATTAATTAGGAGTTCAATCTTAATACTTTCATGATTCAGGTAATAATCCAACAGCGCTTTCAATTTGCCCAACGCATAAAAAATACAATAAATTCTGAGTTTTTTGTGTTGCTCTAAAAAATTATTAAATATCTTCTTAGCATACTCGGTTGATGTTGCTTTATGGATACATCCCGCTGCTAATAACCTTCATATTAATGGGTCTGGGGATGTTCTTGATATTCACCATGCTTCCTACATTGTCCAATTCAAGGGCAAACCGTGGCAAAAAATTATCCTTCAAGCCCTCGGATATCATAAAAAACCTGTCATTGGAATCCTCTCCAGTCAGAAATTCGAGCTATACAGAAACCTATGAATCTGGCGAGGTAGCAAGAGGATCATACAATTCATTTGTTAGAGTTCAATATTATTTCATTATCCTCCTCTTTGTGCTGTTCGATGTTGATATGGCACTCTTGATTCCATGGGCATTTGATTTCAAGACGCTAGGTGTATACCCATTCATCGAAACAATACTATTTATCCTGATGCCTATGTTTGCAGTCTTTTATGGATATAAGAAAGGTTACATGAGGTGGATAAAATGAAGACTGGGGATGCAGGAATTCTAACCACAACAATGGAAAAAGCCATGGAATGGGGAAGAAGCAACTCCATATGGCCTCTAACATTTGGGCTGGCTTGCTGTGCAATAGAAATGATGGCGGTTCAGGCTTCAAAAGCAGACATTTCAAGATTTGGAAGTGAAGTTTTCAGGAATTCTCCAAGGCAGTCAGATCTCATGATTGTATCCGGGACCGTAACAAAAAAGATGGCTCCAAGGGTAAGAAGATTGTATGATGAAATGCCATATCCGAAATATGTCATTGCGATGGGTGTTTGTGTGCTTCAGGGAGGACCATATAATCAGGGATATTCAGTTGTATTAGGTGTTGACAGGGTGATTCCGGTAGACGTATATGTTCCTGGATGCCCTCCAACGCCTGAGGCTCTGATTAACGGCCTGATAACTCTCCAAAAGAAGATAAGGGGAGAAACCGACAGGTGAGGAGATGGTTGACATTATAGAAGAGCCGGTAGGAAAAGATAAGCGAAAAATATTCAGGGTCAAGAAAGAAGATCTTATCGCCGCAATGAAATCTTTTTTTGAACAGGGGTTTGATCATCTATCCCTTATTACGGGCATTGACAGGCGAGACAAGATTGAAGTTGTATACCATCTTCATTCAGTGGAAAGAAATGAATATATCGTCGTTAAAACGGAAACGATTAATGACACAGTTCCGAGTGTAACCTCCATATGGCAAAGTGCTGATTGGGACGAAAGGGAACAATATGATCTTATGGGAATCATTTTTGAGGGTCATCCTAACCTTAAAAGGATATTGCTGCCGGAGGGATGGTCAGGTTTCCCTCTAAGGAAAAATTATGATCTGAGCAAGGTGCAATTTGTAAACATGGATGAAAGTGGCAATGATTATGCAAGCTTTGATCCGGGGGATGGATGGTAATGGAAATTTCGGAACCTACAAATAAATATGTTGAGCTTAACATGGGCCCCCAGCATCCGTCGACTCATGGAGTCTTAAGATTGAAACTTCTTCTTGACGGGGAAACGGTCAAGAAAGTTGAGCCAATAATTGGATATCTTCACAGGAATGCCGAAAAGATATGTGAACTTGATTATTACTGTGATTCACTCATATATTTTGACAGAATGGATTATGTCAACTCACTTTCCATGGAGGCAGGATACCTGGAGGCAGCCGAAAAATTATTAGGAATAGAACCTCCAGAGAGAGCAAAATGGATACGGACAATAATGGCAGAGTTGAGCAGGATAGCCTCGCACCTCGTGTGGGCAGGGGCTTATGGACTCGATATGGGAATGCTGACTCCATTCTTTTATGTTTTTGATCTCAGGGAAAAACTTCTTGATATTTTCACCGAAGCAAGCGGGTCCCGTCTGCTTACGAACTACATGAGCATAGGGGGAGTCTATCAGGATTTCAATGAAAAAATAATATTCATGATAAGAGAATTCCTGGAAACATTTCCAAAGAAACTGGAAGAGGTATTCAACCTGTTCGTCAAGAATGATATCTTCATTTCAAGAACCAAGGGCATTGGCATACTGGAAAAAGATGTTGCAATTAGTTATGGAGTCACCGGACCAATGCTCAGGGGATCAGGGGTTGAATATGATGTGAGGAAGGCTGAGCCCTACCTGATGTATGACAAGGTTAATTTTGACATTCCTGTATCATATTCAAAAGATTGCCTTGGAAGATTTCTCGTGAGATATGAAGAGATGAGGCAATCACTAAAGATAGTGCGGCAGGCGCTGGATAAAATCCCGGAGGGTCCATACTTCAATCCAAAGGCCAAAAAATCGCTTATGATACGATTAAGGGGAGATGGGGAAGTTTATGCAAGAACTGAATCCAGCAAAGGTGAATTTGGCGTTTATATTGTCGGGGATGGATCCGTTAAACCATACAGGGTGCGGGTCAGGAGCCCCACATTTAAGAATCTTTCAGTTCTAAGGGAAATAGGAAAGGATGTTATGATCGCAGATCTTGTTGCCATTTCAGGTTCAATCGATCTTGTATTTGGAGAGGTTGACAGATGAATATCTTAAACAGGATCCAGAGTATCCTTTCACCACTCGGACATCTCCCTTCTTACGCAGGAGCATATATCATTGAAACGATTATAGTGCTGATATTTTCAGTTACGGTCATAGCCGGAATGGTTTATTTCTTCCGTAAATATATGGCAAGGGTACAGAACAGAATCGGGCCCAACAGAGTTGGAAAATTTGGCGTGTTACAGGTAATGGCGGACGGGCTCAAATTAATGCAGAAAGAATCAATATTCCCGGACGGAAGGGACGATCTGCCATACAAACTGGCACCTATTATTGTATTCATGGGGTTAATCCTTGCATTCATAATGGTACCATACAGCAATCTATACTGGTTTGGATCGCTGACAATTACACATTCAAACGTTGGAATAATACTCATATTTGCAGTTCTTGCAATAATGCCTATAGGAGAGATTCTGGCAGGCATAAGCTCAAACAATAAATATGCAATGCTTGGCGCTTTAAGGGCTGTGGCAAAGGATATATCTTTTGAGGTTCCTATGATGTTGTCAATTCTTGCCATCATAATGATATCATCAGCAAACACTTTTCAACCACTCAACCTGCAAAACATAGTATCAGTTCAGAGCATACCGTTCGGTATTCTTGAGCCCATTGGGCTGTTCATTTTCTTTGTATCCATGATAGCAAGGGCTTCCTATTCCCCATTTGATATGGGGGAAAGCGACAGCGAACTCGTCACCGGTGACACTACGGAATATGGTGGATTGAGATTCGGGATGTTCTATATGGGATTATTTGGAACAATTTTCCTTGGCTCTATGCTGGTCAGTGTATTG
The DNA here is from genome assembly GCA_021806355.1 of Thermoplasmata archaeon. Lineage (GTDB taxonomy): Archaea > Thermoplasmatota > Thermoplasmata > Thermoplasmatales > Thermoplasmataceae. Next base: position 15,038 of record JAJZXT010000207.1, on the reverse strand, counting down.
TATCTCGGCGGAGGAAGCGGGCCCTTTGAAAGCTCAATCGGTTTCGTATGGTTCATGGTAAAAACGATAATTCTGGTCATAATTTCACTGACTGTATGGCTTTCAATGCCGCGGGTCAGGATTGATAAATTTGTTAATTTTGGATGGAAGATATTGCTGCCTCTTTCATTTATTAATTTGGTAATCACGGGAATTATCATATTGAGTGGCATAGGTGGTATAGCATGATTGAGGTAAAACAGCCCAAAAGGATACCGTTTATAGGAATGCTGCAGGGGATGATAACCGTTTTCAAACACGGTTTGCAGAAACCAGTTACTGTTCAATATCCGGAACAAAAGGAAATCCTCCCCGATAGATTCAGGTACAGGATATTCCTCTCAATGGATGATTGCGTCGGATGTACTCTATGCGAACAGGTATGCCCCAATCTTACAATCTCAATGCAGCAAGTGGAGAGGGAAAATCCAAGAAACAAGAGGAAATTATATCCGGACGTTAATTTTGGAACGTGTACCATCTGCAGAAATTGCGAGGAAATTTGCCCGACAGACGCTATATATTTAACCCATGTTTTTGAAACGGCCAGAACAAGAAATTCATTCACGTACAACCCTGAGGAGCTTGGAAAGCACGAAGAGGAGGTAAAAAGATGATATATAACCTGATTCTACTTGTTTTCGGGGCGATTCTTGCCATATTTGCAGCAAAGGCAGTTGCAGAAAAAGACATTCTAAGGTCGATAATCTGGCTAATGGTCTTTCTTTTTGCCATATCTGCATCATTCATATTTCTTGGAGCAACCCTGGTTGGTGCCATAGAGTTGCTTGTCTATGTTGGAGCGGTAAGCTCACTTCTTGTATTCACTGTCATGTTAACAGGAGGGAAAGAAATTGAATAAAATTCCTGCAGTGATAGCTTCTGTGTTCTTCTTCATTGTAATGGCGGTAGAGGTTTTCCAGATACCGGGCAGCTTTATTCCGAAAGAGCAATCCATAGCAAATATTGGATTACTGCTTATGAACGAGTATCTTGTACCATTCGAACTCCTTTCAATAATCCTTGTTGCCGGCATACTTGGCATGATGCACATTTCGGAGGATGACTAAAGATGTTTCTATATATAGCTGAGTTAATTTCACTTTTGATATTTACGATTGGTCTTGCTGGCGTTATGGTATCCAATGTGGGAATCAAAATGCTGATATCAATCGAGTTGATGCTGAACGCATCCATTTTCAGCCTGGTTGCCGCTGGCATGTCAGGCGGTAGTGTAACGCCCTTGATAATGGCGCTTTTTGCAATAGCAATTGGGGCAGCGGAATCTGTGGTTGGAATCAGCCTTCTCGTCTCTATTTACAAGAAATACGGGAAGATTACTATTTCACTTCTGAAGGAGATAAGGTGGTAAAATGCTGGATTATGAATGGTTTATATTTTTAAGTCCAGTCCTGGCTTTTCCCATATCACTAGTGGCAGGCAAATACAGAAGAAATCTCTCAGGATACATCGCAACAATCTCCATTCTTATTTCATTTATCCTCTCATTCATGGTTTATCTCCAGATTCGTGGAAGCTCAACTCCCATATATCAGTCATATAACTGGTTTGGTGACATCAACGCTGGAATATATATTGACCACCTTGCCCTTGTAATGATTTTGATGGTATCCTTTGTCTCGCTGATGATACATCTCTTTGCAATTTATTATATGGGAAAGGATCCAAACAAGCATGTATATTTCGCAGAAACGGCCCTTTTCACAGGCGCAATGCTGGGCTTAACCATATCATCCAATCTTGTTGAGTTTTTCCTCTTTTGGGAACTTGTGGGATTATGTTCCTATCTTTTGATCGGATTCTGGTATTTCAAGCCAAATGCATCATCAGCCGCGAAAAAGGCCTTCATTGTGACGAGAGTGGGAGATCTTCTATTTCTCATAGGGCTAAGCATTCTATACATATCACTTGCAGATAAGGTGGCATCCCCGCTCAGCATAGCATATATCGTCAACCCGGCAAGCTGGCCACAGATAATGAACTATGTGGGAACGACAAACCTGACAATTATTGGACTGCTATTTATGGGTGGTGCAGCTGGAAAGTCTGCGCAATTTCCCCTTCATGTTTGGATACCAGACGCAATGGAAGGTCCCACTACCGTTTCAGCATTGATTCATGCCGCAACAATGGTGACTGCAGGCGTTTATCTTGTCGCGAGAGTTTTTCCGATTTATACGCATTCAACAGGTGCCCTGGATTTCGTATTATTTTTAGGCGCATTCACAGCCCTTTTCGCAGGAACTATTGGAATCGTCGTTAATGATCTGAAAAGAATCCTTGCTTATTCCACAATCAGCCAACTTGGTTACATGTTTGCTGCTCTCGGAATAGGGAGTGTCATTGGGGATAGTGCAATATCATTTGCTCTGTACCACACCATGGTTCATGCGGTTTTCAAGGCGCTGCTCTTTCTGAGTGCAGGGGTAATATTGCTCACAATGATGGAACTCAGGGATGTCAAGAAGATGGGGGGTTTATGGAAGAGAATGCCTGCCACAATGACACTTATGTTCATAGGGGCAATAACGCTTTCAGCGATCCCATTCACGGCTTCCTATTATTCAAAGGATACTATAATAGATGCCAGCTGGCAATTTTTCCAGGCAAATGGCTATTCATTATACGCATTCCTTCCTTGGCTGATGCTCATTCTAGGTGCACTGACAACGACGGTTTACACATTCAGGTTCTTTTTCCTGGCCGCTCTCGGCAAGCCGAGATCTGAACTTGCAAGTGAGGCAAAGGATCCGTCCAAGATTGTTCTCATACCACTCATAATCCTGGCAGGGATATCATTGGTGATGGGGCAGTTCCAGTACGCATTTTATGATTTCATTGATGCAGCCACTATTCATGTTACAGTTCCATACATAATCTCAATGATACCCACGATGATGGTACTTTTGGGTCTCCTCATCACGATTCCACTGTATGCAACAAATGGATGGAGTTCCATAAACATAACAAGAAGCAGGCTTTATAAAGTTGTAAAGAACAAATACTATCTTGATAGGCTTTTTACCAACGATATTGCAGAAAGGGGAATTCTGCCTCTTTCTTCCGCTTTTTCAACGTTTGAATCACGCTTTAGCAGATCTATTGAGGCCCTGGCTTCAGGCACAATGAAACTTGGATCATTCTTTAGAAGATTGCAGAACGGTGTGGTTGAGTATTATTTCATAGTGCTGGTGATAGGTATATCTGTCGTCTTTCTGATGATTGAACTTCTGGGTGGTTTTTAAATGATATTGATGTCAATATTTATACTGTTAATCCTGCTAACAATTATCTCATTCTTCCTGAAAAATAGACCCTGGGAATTCTCAATGTACTCTTCCTTGTTGATCCTTGCATTGACCTTCTTTTATGCAATCATTATTTTTTCATCAGGTTATCAGGGGAATATCATATCTAACTATAGTGTTGGACTGGTCCCTTCCATAGGCATTAATTTCACCACTGGTGCTTCATCCCTTACACTAGCACTCCTGTTCCTGACAACAATGATTGTGCCGATAGGAATATACATTTCAAGAAACCAGGAATTTCATGGACTTTTCTATGGACTCATGATGCTTACTGAGGTTGGATTATTCGGACTTTTGATCTCAAGAAATTTTATTTTCTTCTACATATTCTGGGAGGCAGTAATAATACCTGTTTTCCTGCTTATAGCAATCTATGGTGGTGAAAAAAAGGAAACAGCATCTCTTAAATTCTTTATCTATACACAATTAGGTTCCGTCTTTCTGCTTCTATCAATCCTGACGCTCTTTGCATTCCACTATTATTATACTCCATCACATTCATTCACTCTGAATATGTCTTCATTACTTTCAAGCGCGTTTGTCAGTAGTTCTGCCATTCCAGTATTCTGGAAGTATTTCATCATATTCGGTTTCCTGTTTGCATTTCTGGTAAAGATGCCATCATTCCCGTTGCATTCATGGCTGCCTGACGCTTATAATTCAGCACCATACCCGGTGACAGTAATACTGGCTGGTGGGCTTTCTTTAATGGGTGGGTATGGCTTCTTTGCAATCCTTCTTCCGCTGTCATCCATCATTACATCATCTGTGCTCTGGATAATAATTTCGCTGGGCATTGTTAGCCTTGTGTATTTTTCACTTGTCGCTATGATGCAGACCAATCTCAAGAAGATGCTTGCATTTGCCAGTGCAGCTTCAATGGGTTTTGTGAATATCTCTCTGGGAGTTGGAATCATGGAAACTGGTGCCTTTGGTATTCAGGAACTCACAGGCGGTATCTATCAAATATTGGCGCATGGGCTCATAATAGCGCTTCTATTTGCAACATTGTTTTTCATCAAGGCTAAGACAGGGAAGGAAAACATACACAGCCTTGGAGGAATTCACAGGGAGGTGCCGATACTTTCTTCAATCTTCCTGGGAGGGCTCCTCGCATCCTTGGGATTACCAGGATTCGCAGGTTTCATATCGGAATTCTCAATTGTAGCAGCATCATACTATGTTCTGGGCCCTCTTATCTTTCTGGTTATATTCGGTATGATCATAACGGCTTCATATCATATCTGGGCGGCCCAGAGAACTCTTTATGGTCCATTCAACGAGACACTTGGAAGGCTCAATGATATTGGCAGGCATGACATTTTCGCCATTGGATCTTTATTGGTTGTAATACTGATTCTTGGAATTTATCCGAATATTATTTTTGGATTATTAGAAAAGTACGTGGAGGTGCTCCTCTAAATGAATATTATAAACATGCTGCAATCCAGTGATTTTACAACTCTTATACCTGAGCTGTTTCTCGGGGCAATCGCCTTCATCATGCTATTCCTTGGCATTAAGTACAAGAACCCAAAGCTATATTCAGCAATGGCGTTCATATCGCTTTTAATTGCCATTGGTTTATTGCTGGTGTTTGATTCTTCAGTTTCACAAACTTATTCCGGGATATTGCAGATCAACGATTTTGGATTATTTTTTGCTATTATAATGATTATATCATCACTGTACATGGTTCTCCCATCAACCAGGGAGGTTCACGAAAAGCCTGAACTGTTCTATGCAACATTGCTTTTTGTCAACATTGCAATGATCGTCGCGGCTTTCAGTTTCAACCTGATTGTTATATTCATTGCCTTTGAAGGAGTCAGCATCGGAACATATATCATGACGGCATATGGAAAGTCCAGGCGCAACCTTGAGGCAGCTACAAAATATTTCTTCACGGGAACTATTGCAACCTCATTTATTCTCTTTGGTTCAGCCTTTTTTTACATTTCCGCAGGAACATTCAATTTGCAAAACGTTGCCGCACTTCAATCACATTCTGTTCTAATAGCACTAATATTCCTGTTTGTGGGATTTGGGTTCAAATTGGCACTGGTCCCAATGCACCAGTGGGCTATAGATGCTTATGATGGATCACCAAATTCAGTATCGGCTTTCCTGTCGACGGGCACAAAGGTTCTGGCATTTCTTATAATTCTAAGAATATTTCTTGTTGGATTCTCGCTTGAAAGTGTTGATGTCTACTATCTTTTCATCATAATCTCAATAATTACAATGACCTATGGCAACATCGCAGCCATCTCTGAAACCAATCTTAAGAGGGTCTTCGCTTATTCGAGTGTGGCACAGGCAGGATACCTGATTCTTGTGCTTGCAGTCGTGGGATACAATTACTCAGCTAATGCAAATGAGCTTGCAATTCTTGCCGGAATGTATTATTCACTTGTGTATATCTTCATGAAGGGGGGAGCATTCTTCTCCGTAGGTCTTGTCAAGAAGGAAAATGCAAAGATTGACGATCTGTCGGGACTTGCGTGGAAATCGCCGGCTATGGCTATTTCAATAATAGTAATACTGATCAGCTTGGCAGGGGTACCACCAACCGCGGGCTTCTTTGCCAAGTATTATCTCTTTCTCTCCCTGATCAGCGGCCAGTTGTGGTGGTTGGCTGTAATAGCGATTGTTAATAGCGCGATATCTGTGTTCTATTACCTGAGACTCATTGTAATCATGTTCAGAAGAGATGGCGATAACCAATTCGACCTTTCACCTTCTGTATACTATCCAGTTGCAATCGCAGCAATAATGATGTTTGCATTAGTTGCCCTCATCTATGAGTTTCCCACTATTCAGACTTATGTATTAGGATTGTTTGGGGTGTAAATTTGAATCAAATTGTTGATCTTGAAATAATAAAATCGGCCCTGCTTTATGGAGAGCCATCTGATGCAATGAATAGAATTGAGTCCAGGATTAAGGCCTTACAGAGGAATTCAGAACTTGGAGGCAAGAACTACCCAGCACACATTGAATTTCTCAAGAAAATCGCTGATTATATAAAAGGGAATCTAAGCACTGGTGAACTGGTGTTATACCTTAGGTCATCGAAATTGTTTGAACTGGAGGACTACGATTCCTTCGTGGATGCCTTTGCATATTTCTGCGAATATTCAAGAGACCGCTATAACTTGAGATATCCGAGCTTTGATGGAAAGAGGTGTGATGATCTTTGAAAACAAGTGAAATATTTAGTGAACTTTCCCACGCTCTTGACCAGGAAAAAGCAGCTGAGATTATTCATGATCTCAGGAAGAACGGAGAGCAGTTCCTTTACAACGAAGGGGCAAAAAGGCTCATCATAGGGAGAGAATGGAACCAGGTGAGCAAAGGGATATATGAAACGGAATTCTCCTCAGAAATGACGCGCATCTCAAGGGTACTGAATATCCACAGCAGAAAGTCTTTCGAAGAAGCTGATTACCGTTTCAATCTCACAATGTATTGAGGCAGCAATGTTGAACGAGAAAGTCACTTCTGAAGTGAAGGATGATTTGGCCGTAATCCAGATCTCAAACGGGGACCAGAATGTCATCGATATAGAGGTTCTGATGGGCCTTGCGCAGGGCGTTTCGTCTGCTATTTCAGAGGAACACGTAAAGGCAGTGCTAATAAGGTCTTCTGGATCTAATTTTTCGACCGGTTATGATGGATCATGCAAAAGGCTCAGGGATAATTCATGGTTACTCACAGTTTTTGATGCCGCCTCGGCTGTATACAACATGATCAGGAGTTCTGGAAAGCCATTTTTTATGGCGGTTGGAGGGAAGTGTCTTGGACTAGGTTTCGAACTAGCGCTCTCCGGGGATTTCATTGGGATTGCAGAAAATTCAAAAATTGGCATTCCAGACTTCCAGTACGGGCTGCCATCACTTATGGTGCCGCCTTCCATAATGGAAAATGTAATAGGGAACAGAAGAACGTTTTTGAAACTGCTGACATCAGAAATTATTTCAGGTACTGAGGCGCTTGACAACGGAATTGGTGACGTAAATATTTCCGATAGAGACGATTCACTCAAATGGGTGCAGAATAAATTGGAGAGGTTAAACCTGCAGATCTTCACCATTCAGAAGCAACAGAGGTTTCCCGATCCATCAATCTTCAGGGAATACAGGAGCTTCATAAAATCCTATGATACTTCCGTTGTAAGGATAAAGGAGCTTGAAGCTTATAGATCACTGGTTTGAAACATCAATAACATCTGGGTCCTTTTTCTTTTCAAACCTTCTTGACACATAGGCCCCCACGAAGTAAAGTGCAATAATAGGTATGGCAAGCAGCATCATTGTAAACCCAATCATTCCCGGGGAAAAGATAACCCCAAAAATCAGTGCCCCCACAACTGCATATCTCCAGTTTTTGAACCAATAATCTGACTGCACAAGGCCCGCCCGTGTCACGCCAATCATTATTATTGGTGTTTCAAAAGCCAGGCCAAACGTCAGGACATAAATGAGAAAAAATGAAATGAAGCTGGTTAAGCTCATCGTTGGTTCTGCACCTATACCGGAATCATAATAATAGAGGATAGTGAAGACATCCGGGGCAACATAATATAGTCCAATGAATGCCCCAAATATGAACAGGAGCGCTGCTGGAATTATAGCCTGCCTCAGGGCTTGTTTCTCATTTGGCTTCAACGCAGGGGAAATAAAAGAAGATAGATAGTATATTATCCACGGTGAGCTGAATATTAGTGTGAGGAAAACGCATGAATAAAGATCTGCCACAACACCATCCGTGGAGTTTATTAGAATCAGGGTGAATTTCTTTTGAATCAGGTGGTACCTGATAACGTTGAACAACTGGTCTCCCATATTGTAATAGGGTGACGGATACACAAACGGAATGTTATATCCATAAACGGTAAATGGTTTCTCCTTGAAAAAAAAGAACAAGATGAAGAATACAAAAAATACCTTCAAAATCCTGACTACTACCTGCCTGAGTTCTTCCAGATTTGAAGTGATGAGCCTTATGGGGCTCTCGTCCATTAATGACCACTCTTTAGCTTATCAGCTACCTCATTTCTGATCTGGTCTAAGTTCTTGTTTTCTGTCGATATACCCAGCGATTTTGCGAAGTTGGTCAAATCTGCATCCTTAATTTCAGGAGCCGGAGAATTTACGTAACTTTTAATCTCCCTTTCAATTTCCGCCTGGCCCCTCTTGAATTCTCCAGTAGCTTTCCCAAGATTCCTGGAGAATTCTGGTATCTTCTTTGCACTGCCGAAAAGCAGGACTATTACCAGACCTACAATGAGCCATTCCCATGGTGAATCGAACATGCATAATAATCGAAAGTGCCTATTTAACCATTTTGAATGGGAATAGGTTATGGCACTTTAGAGAAGGAATATAAGGTAATTATTCTCGTTCAATTTGAACTCTGCACTTATTGCCATTCTTCACATCTCAGGAATGATTCTCCAATCTGCTTTCACGCCTGATGGCAGCTATCTCACCCAAAATTTCATACCACTTTGCTGACATCAATCTCTACGGTGAAACCCTTTTTTCTGAAGTCGTCAAGCGTTTTTTCACATTTATCAAATATGGTCTTCCTCAATTCGCTGAATGAGAACGATACAACCTTCTTGTCAGAATTTATAACCACAAAACCCAAAGTTCTGTCAGACGGCATGATTTCATCCGTTCTGGCAAAATCCTGAATGAATTCTCCCATGCTGTCCTGAATTAGGGGGGATTGGATAACATCAATAACTGAAGCTAAAGAGTCAGGAAGGGAATCAATAATTACGCATATGGTGGAAGGATGATAACCCTTCACCGATATGTTGTACATTGCACAATCCGTCATCGATCATGCCTTTACTCTCTGAAGGTACCATCTCTCGGCACCTTCTTTTTCCCTTTCAAAAGCTCCTTCCAGGGTTGATGGCGCTCCCTTTACTCCACCGTCTCCCTCTTTCCAATTTACGGGGGTGGCAAGTTTCCTTTCCCAGTTGAATTTGAAGGCTTTTATTACCCTGATAATCTCATCAAGATTCCTGCCAACCTCGGCCGGGTAGTATACCATCCATCTTACTTTTTGATCTGGATCGATGAGGAACACGCCCCTGACGGTCATCCCTCCCTTTTCGTCCATCATGTTGAAGAGTCTCGCAACCTCGAGTTGTGTATCAGCTATCACTGGGAATGGGACTGTGATTCCATATTTTTCCTTGATATCCTTAAGCCACGCTATATGGCTGTATATGCTGTCGATACTCAGCCCGAGAAGCTGTACTCCAAGTGCCTTGAATTCATCATATCTCTGTGCAAAGGCCATAAATTCTGTGGTGCATACAGGCGTGAAATCAGCTGGATGTGAAAACAATAAGACCCACTGCCCTTTATACTGCGAAAGTGTTATTGGCCCTGCAGTTGTGTTCGCGCTAAAATCTGGTGCTTTTTCTCCTAAATATACTGGCATATTATCACCTATAGGTAATTACTAACCATTTTATTAATAAAACGGTTAAGGTACACATTTGCACATAATAACAAGATTATATACCATATTGAAAGAGGAGGTCCATGCAAACCGGGATAAATCCTATCCTCAATCGACGATTAATTTGGAAATTATTAACTTCATTATCGCAATGCCCATGAGCAGTGAAAAGTGCAATTAAGTTCCTCAAATACCCCGGCATAAAGCTCATTCTTATTCGGGACATAGAAAAAGAATTTAAAGAATCGGGATGCTCAATCTTTATTGATGTCTTCGGAGGATCAGGTTCTGTCTCACTCAATTTATCAGCAAGTAAAATCATCTACAATGACATAGATCCGGAGGTAGCAAGTATTTTTTCTGCAGTTAAGAACCATTCAGAGGAGTTCTACTCTGAACTGTGTGTTATGACAGAGTCAAAGGAAGATTTCATGAGCTATGAAAATAAGCCAGTCGATTGGAAGAACAGAAAGGTAAAGGATGCCTGTCTGTCATTTTACCGGCACAACACAAGTTTTGGGGGCAAAGGGGAAACTTACGGTACGGAAGAGAAAGGTTCATTTCAGTTTTTCATGAAGATCTTTACGAACTATGCTATAATTTCAAAAAAAATAAGGACATTCACTGTTGAAAACAAAGACTTCAGGGACATCTTCAGGGAGTATGATTCAGTTGATTCATTCTTTTATGTAGATCCACCATATCCGGGGAAAAACTGGTATAATTATGAATTTTCAAATGAAGACATGAAGGATCTGAAGAATGTGCTTAAAAACACAAAGGGGTCATATTTAATGAATTTCAACGCAGAGGATGATTTACCCAAACAGATCTTTGGAAACCCTCAGTATGTGATCAAATATGATAATAGAAATTCGTTGCCTGGAACAGAGTACAAGTATTATTCATTTTATAAAAGGGTTAAAAAAAGTTAGATTCAAGTATCTGGTTGAAAATTTTTTTCGCTAATGGTATGACGGATCCTCACTGTAATTATGAAATGAGGGGTAATATGAATCATCCCTTTGGGATAAAGTATTTTCTGAAGACATTGCCACACCAAGGTTTCCATAGGTTTTGTTGATTTTTTCCTCAACAGGCAGGTAAGTTTTCAAGGCCTCCATTACATCCACAACTTCAGTAAGCTTGCTTTCCCTTGATACTGCAAGATCGCCTGATGCCCTTATGAGGCCACCCAGTTCCCTGAGCCGTAAAGTCAAAGCATTTTCCCGGTGATCGATAGTCTTTGCCCTGCGTTTCCCCTCCTCCAAAATTAGGTTGGCCGCTTCTATCGTCATATGTGGTATCTTCCCGTCGGAATTGATTTCCTGTGCTATAAATTGAAGGTATTTCATACGATTTTCCGGGGTATCTGGAATAGAAACTTCCATCAATATTTCATATCCGCTTCCGATAATCCTCGATCTTAATGGGCTCAGTATATACCTCAAATCCTGCATGTTGCATGCAGCGACCAGAATGAAATTGGCTGGCACGTTGTCAACCCTTACGCTTGCACCGGCACTCTGTGGATTTCTTCCTGTTATGGGGAACTTCTTTTCCTGCATTGCAGTAAGGATAGACCTTTGCAGTTCGCCCAGATGTGTTATTTCATCAACGAACAGTATTCCTTCGTGTGCTTCGTGAACCGAACCAGCTATCACTCTTTCAAAGGGCATTGTTCCCAGTTGTGGATGGCCGCCATAGGGATCGTGCCGGACATCTCCTAGCAATTCTGTTTCACTGGCTCCTGTTGCAAGAATGAATGTATTTCTGTTAAGGGGCGTTATGACTTTGCTTGGACTTTTCTTATCCATTTTCCTTCTCTTTTCAAGCGTTCTTTCATCAAGAATCCTGATTTTATCATTTGCCCTTTCATATACAATAACTTCTTCATGATCTCCATTTTTCCTGGTTGAGGTCACCTTTTCAGGACTATTCTGCACACCGAATGCAGCTCCTATTACGTTGAAAACATCTCCAAATGGCCCCTGTCCGGTTGAAATTGATTTTGACTGCTTGCAGCTTGGGCATATGCTATCATTATAGCTGGAGAGAAACCCGCACCTTGTGCATCTGAAACCCAGCCTCTCTGAAATTTCAAAGGAAACATTCTCTGGATCTATCAATATTCCTTCTGCAGCATTCATTTCCTCATTTTCCTGCTCTATCTGGGTCGCTGTTTTAATTTCAATAAAAGGTCTTTCCGGATATTCGGGATTATGCAGGACACGAACCTCTTCCTTGGGACGTTCAATGAAAAATGACATCGCCTGGGCAATCATCGATTTTCCGACGCCCGGCGGTCCGACAAGTAGTAGATGCCTCCTTTGCTTTGCAGCCATCCTCGCTATTCTCACAGCATCGTCCTGGCCTATGACACGTTCTAGTGGGTTCGAAGGGATCTTCAATTGCGAAGTATCCTTTATAGACTCAAAGTTTGTGTTCACGATGTATGATCCCATGCCACTACCCTTAATTCCTGCGGTTTCTTTGTTATATTCCCGATCTTGACACCATAGATATTTTTAATGCCAGATTTATAGGAAATATCTACAAGCCTCTGGGAAATAACGCCGCCGGTGATTATTGAGTGGGCTCCGGTAGCCGATTCTATCTTTTCAACCGCTTCAGCAACAGGATATGATCCGAGGGTTTTTCCCTCTTCATCATAGATTTCAGTAATCTTTTCTTCCGTCAAGCTTCTTAATCTTCTCTGAATGCTTCTTGGGTCATTGAACTTCACTGAACCATCATCTTCCTCTTCTTCTACTATTTCCTGAGGTTCCTCTTCCGCAACCTTTACCTCAATCTCAGGTTTCGCAGTTCTTTCCGGTTGCTTGTGCTCCCTGCGTTCTTCCTTCTTTTGAGGGAGGTTTTTCATTCCATCGGCATTCTTTTTTTCTGAGGTGTTGTTTCTTTCATTTACCGCTTTTAATTCTTCCGTCATTCCCCTCATTGAAAGATACTGTTCCACGGGGGTCTTGTATCTCAACGCCTTGACTATCTGCTTGTAAGTAAGTTCCTCAACTTCAGTTCCGGGAGGGGCTCTTGCAACGAAATCAACCTCAGCTACCTGAAGCATTTCCTTGAGAATTAAATCGCCTCCTCTGTCACCATCAAGAAAAACAGTCACTGTCCTTTCCTTGGATAACTTCTGCACAGTCTTGGGGATGTTTGTTCCCTGAACGGCTATTGTATTCTTTATGCCGTACCTAAGAAGGTTAATGATATCACTTCTTCCCTCAACGACTATTATGGAATCAGAGTCCTTAACGGCTGGTCCTGCTGGCAGTCGATCTTCACCATATGTAATGATTTCTGCCTTTTCAACACCCTCACGAACAGTCGTGATTATGCTTTCGCTGACGCTTTTCCCGGTGTCATTCATTTTCTTGTACAGCTGTTCAGCCCTTTCTATGACTTTTCTTCTTTTTTCCTGTCGAACATCTTCAAGGGTTTCTACTTCCACCTTAGCCTTGCATGGTCCAATTCTATCGATTGTTTCTAGAGCTGCTGCTAAAATTGAACTTTCTACCTGGTCTAAGCCGGAAGGTATAAGTGCATACCCTTCCGTTCTTCCTTTCTTGCTATCTATTTCTACTTCAATTCTTCCTATCTTGCCGCCTTTTTGAAGGTCCCTGAGATCAAGCTCGTCACCGAGCAATCCTTCCGTTTGTCCAAAAATAGCCCCAACAACGTCTGGTTTTTCAACCACCCCATCCGTTGAGATCTTGGCCTTGATAAGATATTTTGTAAGATTTGGATCTACATTCATCAATATCACCTTTTTTGTCGTATACTAATTTATAACAGGATAGAATCCGGCAACAATCTAATCCATTTTCTATCTCCATTGAGATATTCATTGCAAATCAATATTTAATCAATTCGTTATCTGTGGCATTTTATTTGATTGGAATTCAGTTGAAAAATAAATTGCTTTTATGCAATGGCAGTGTTGAAGGGTTCTAAAGTTATTCAGGGGCGTATTTTATCGTTTTCAATCCATTCTTCAGATTTATTTGCGCCTGATTGGTCAATTTCATGTTCCGATATCCACACATAAGAATTCTGAGGCAAAGAATTATAGAATGAGAGTTCATGATATTAAATATGCTTTATATGGAATCAATTGACGATAAGGATTTTCCTGAGTACTGGAGATATTCCGTAGTTTCATGGATCACGGATATGACAAATGCAGGTTTAATGAATCAGAACATTTCCTACGAGGAAGCAGAGGTAGAGGTAAAAAAATTCATCCCAGATGGGTTGCGAACACCGGGGCACTTTTTCTTTCATTTAAAGGAAGGAGAGAAGAAGGTCGGGACAATATGGTTTGAAGTAAGAGTCCGACGGGGAATTAAAGAGGCATATCTCTGGGATATTTTCATAAATGCGGATCAGAGAGGCAAAGGGTATGGGAAGACTGCTATGCATTTGCTCGAGGATTTTGTAAAAGAAAAAGAGGCAACAAAAATATCACTGAATGTATTTGCAAGCAATACAGTGGCAAGGAAACTTTATGACAAGACAGGGTACCATGATGCCGCTATTACCATGATAAAGGATCTTTAACTCCTTTGCAAAAGGCAACGCCAAAGCGGACTTTTGATATGTAAATACACTTTTTTGTGCATTTGCGTTACTGCACGAACTTCATTCTTTAAACTCCATCGTGTTTTGTAGTGATTCAAGAACTGCCATGATCTGTTTTAGAATAGGATGATTCATAAACGTTAAAATTATACACCTTTATAGGCAAGGTAATCTATGATTAGGTATGGGATAGCTGGTATACCTTTAACCAGTAAGGGTCGAACTTTTGTGGAATCTGTTGAGGATGCGGCTAATATAGGATTAAATGCGCTGGAGGTTCAGCTTCTCAGAGTAAACGTTCAGGAAAACCAGGTTCTTGAATACTCTGGCATGCTGCCAAAAGATGTTGAAAACTCTATCATAATCGATATACTTCGGCAGGATGAAAATGGCAACTATGTTAGCATAGGCAATGAATCTGCAATTCAGGAAGATGACATAGTTCAGGAACTGTTCTGGAATATGGCAAAGAATTATGATGAACTTAAAGAAGGAGGCGAACTAGCCAAGGAATTGGATGTTCTCCTTTCATTGCACGCGCCATATTACATGGATCTTCTTGAAGGCGGAGAAATAGCA
>JAJZXT010000107.1 GCA_021806355.1 Thermoplasmata archaeon | reverse complement strand
GCAAATAGGTCAGAAGCGATACCCCATCTGTCCTCAAATGTAAGATCCTGCAGATTAGACAGTAATTGACTGTATAAAGATTCATCATAAAGAACTCTGTAAAAGCCAGTCTCTGATGCATTTAGCTTGACAAAATCCTTTCCTTCTATTTCGATCGATTCGTTTTCAAGAAGAATTGATTCAATTTTGTTTTTCCTTTTGATTGTTACAGGCACGGGCCAGAGCTCATTTGATGACGAACCGTCAAGATAGAATTTCTTCTGTCTTATTTCGATCTTGTCATCTTTTCTCTTCACGGATAAATAGGGATATCCGGGTCTGTTTATCCATGCTTCCATTACCCTGCTCACGGGTTTTCCGGATCTTGATTCAATACTTTTCCATAGATCAGAACCAGCTGCGTTTGAATAAGCGAATTTGGAAAGATAATCATGGATACCCTCACGAAACATCTCGTTCCCTGCGTAACCTTCAATCATCCTCAATATCATGCCGCCCTTCCCGTAACTTATCTGATCGAAAATCTGGGCTACGGTCTCTGGGTCCTTGACATCAACGTTGATTGGATGGGTGGATTTCAATGAATCGTCTGTCAATGCACCGGATGCTCTTGTCTGTAGCATTTCACCAATTATATTCCATTTTGGGTAATACCGGTCGACGACCTTATACATCATGAATGTTGCAAAGCTTTCATTCAACCAGAGATCATTCCACCATTTCATAGTTACAAGATCGCCAAACCACTGGTGTGCGATCTCATGTGCGATAACGGACGCAACCCTTTTTTTCGTTAAACCGCTGGTGTTTTCGTTTACGAGGATAGCTGTTTCCCTGAAAGTGATTGCACCCCAGTTCTCCATGGCACCTGCACCAAATTCAGGTACGGAGATCAGATGCATCTTTGGAAGCGCATATTTAATTCCGAAATATTCATCAAAAAATTCAAGGGACTGTGCGCCGACAGTGATCGGAAAATCATTTGAATTTAATGCGCCTTTGAGGCCGCTGAAATATATCTTCTTGTCTCCGTGCTTACCTTCAATTGTTTCGAACTCTCCTATGCCTATATAGAGGAGATAGGTCGACATTCTTGGTGTTTCCCGGAACTTTATTGTTTTACGGGGACCTGTCTCCTTCTGGCTTGAGACGGGCATGTTTGAAAGTGCATCAAGCTTGCTGTCAATTGTTAGGGATAACCTGAAAACTGCCTTGTAACTCGGGTCGTCAAGGCATGGGAACGCCATCCTTGCTCCTGTGGATTCAAACTGTGTTGTGAACATTGTCTTTCCATCTGCTGTTTTCGCTACATAGAGGCCCATAAGCGATTTTGAAACATCAGCATGAAAGTCGATTTCAATATCACTGAATTTACCACTCGCAGGTCTGATCAAGACCTCGTCATCTCTTTTTCCCTTCGAATGAACTGCAGATTGATTGTTTATGGTCACCTTGTCTATAACGGGGCCAAGGCAGTTCAGCACAATGCTCTCCACACTGGAATCGAGTCTTATTTTTTCCCTGCCTCTATAGGTAGCATGCTCAAAATCAACATCAAGCTCTATGTCATAACTCTCTATCTTCATGCTTGATAATAATAAAGTAATCCTTAATTTTATCTGTTGATTTGGTTTGTATTCTTCTTCCGAAACACCCTTTCTTAGGGATATTGAATAATATAAAGTTCAGATGTTTTTTGCTATAATCTCGGATATATCCGTGATCTTAATCTTTTCCTCCCTGTTCGTTACTTTTCTTGCATCATCCAGCATTGTCATGCAGTATGGACAGGCTGTTACAAGGGTTGTTGCTCCTGTTTTGTCCGCCATGTCCATCCTCTTATGGGAGATTTTTGTTCCAACTGTTTCGTTCATCCATAATCTACCACCACCGGCACCGCAGCATAGAGCCTTGCTACCGCTCATCTCCATCTCGACCATGTTTTTGGAAACACTCTGAATAACCTTTCTCGGTGCATCATAAATCTTGTTATATCGGCCGAGGTAGCATGAATCATGGTAGGTATACTTTTCACCTGTAGTATCCTGCTTGACCCTGATTTTCCCGGTTGAAAGAAGGTTTGAGATGTAATCGCTATGGTGCATAACATTGACTTCATAACCCATGGCCCTGTAATCATTCTTTAAAGAATTGAAGCAGTGGGGACAGTTTGTGATTATATCCTTAACTTTATGCTTTTTAAAAGTTTCAATGTTCTGGGTTGCAAGGGTCTGTGCAAGGTATTCATTGCCTGTTCTCTTTGCCGGATCGCCCGTGCACTTCTCCTCAGAACCGAGTATTGCAAAATTTATATTAGCTTCTTTCAATATTTTGACAACTGATTTAGCAATCTCCTGGTTCCTCGGATCAAAACTCGCCACACAGCCCACCCAGTAAAGGACGTCAAAGTCGTCAGAAGCACCCTCGGATACCACCTTGATACCGAGATCCTTTGCCCAGTCTGCCCTCGTAGAAGGCGGATTATTCCATGGTGACTGGTAATTTTCAAGGTTCCTGTAAAGATCGAGTGTTTCTTTTGGGGCCTTTCCCTGATTCAGAACAAGCGACTGTCTCATACTGACAATTTTATCAACATGATCAATCATAACGGGGCACTGCTCAACGCATGCCATGCAGGTGGTGCATGACCAGAGATCCTCTTCCTTTATTGTTGAACCAATGACAGGCTGGACAATTTTTGATTCTGCCACATTGTCATGTGTTTTCCGTATCTTTGTGCCCTCCTTGAGGACGACCTCCCTGAGATCCCATATGATGTCCCTTGGAGAAAGTGTTTTTCCGGTTGTGTATGCAGGACAATTATAGGTGCACCTGCCGCATTCAGTACACGCATAGAAATCCATATAGTCCTTCCAGGAGAAATCCCTTATATCAGTTGCACCAAATCTTGTTGCCTTGTCGAAGTCTATAGGGGTAAGCTGTGCCTGCGGTTTGTCCTTTGAGAGCAGGACATTTAGAGGAGCTGCAACAAGGTGAAGATGCTTTGATCTTGGTATGTAGGCGAGGAATACCAGAAAATCAATGGCATGTATGCTCCATATTGTCCAGTATGTATAATATCCGGCAACTGGAGAAATTTTAGGGAGCGCATGTGCGAGTGCCGTCGTAATTGGCGTCACACCGGGTGCAAGTCCTTCCATAATACTTCCGGGTATGTTCCTGCTTATTCCATCTATTCTCAGAACGCCCAGAGCATAATATGTTACCATTAGGAGTGCTATCAAAAACAGTATGAAAGAAGCCTCGAATCCATTATAACCCTGATATCTTGGGATCTTTATAATCCAACGGCGAAAAACGGAATAGATAACGTCGGCTATTAGAACCGCCGCAAAGATATCAACGGTGAAGAAAATTGCATCCTTCAACACACCGGCTGGTATAAGGTGAGAGTCAGGAAAGAAACCACGGTAAAAGAAGGACAGGGAATAGGCTCCAAATGCTATGAAGCCCCAGAACATTATTGCATGCATTATACCGCCAGATCGATCCTTGAAAAGCTTGGCCTGAAGGAATACGTTCCTGATTACCATGTAAATTCTTTTGAGGATAATCGGCTTCATTTCGATCTTCTTCAGCGGTATGTACTTCGCATTCCAGAAGAGTGCATACAGTGTATAGAAGAAAATTCCAGCCGAAACAAGCGCGCCCAGAAGAAGCAGCATAGAAAACAGATAGATCAAAGTTGAACCTCCAGTGCGGCTATAAACATAATATTAGTATTAATCCTTCATATTTATTGCTTTCATTATGAAATTTGAACTCAATTTACAATCAAGTCATCTGTGTTGTTCGGGTAGTATGTTATGACCTCCGGTCCGTCCTCGTGCATTATAATTGTATCGGAATGCCTGAAACCTCCGAGTTTAGGCACATATATGCCAGGTTCGATTGTGAAAACCATGTTTGCCCTGATGGGCGAATCGTCACCGACGTCAAAGAATGGCGATTCGTGACCCTCAAGACCTATGCAGTGTCCGGTATGATGAAGGAGCAACTGTGATACGTCTTTCATTTTCGCCATAGAAACAACGACGCGATCTATGTCACTGAATTTGCCACCTACCTTAAGGGATGAAATTGCCTCCTGCTGCATTTCAAGCATAATTGCGTGATATTTTCTTATCTGGGGTGTTACCCTTCCAACAAAAAGGTTTCTCTCTATTTCAACATGATATCCATCAATGCTGCCGTCCGCCCCTGATCCCAGTATGTCACCTTTTTTAATGGGCCGGTTTATTGAAAGAGAGTGTGGATAATAAGAATGTGTACCGACCTGCCCCCTGAAACCGGCGAATATCTCAATAGGGTACTTTATCTGTGGTTTTGAATCCATTCCAAAAGCGTTCATGGCAGCAACACTGGCTTCAGAACTTGCTCTGTATGCTATCTCAAAATCAAAAAGTTTTGGTGCGGTGTACTTTTGCAAAAGCCTGTGAGCATAGTTGGCCCATCTTGCACTTTCCCTGAGCAGTTCCTGCTCCTTCTGGCTCTTGATTCTTCTCATTTCATATAGTGACGAAGATATGTCAACCAGTTTATAGTCACCGATGATCTCAGCACTCGGTATACCACGAAATCCATAAACACCAGGATAAATGGAAGTGTTATCCATGCCCAGATTCTTTCCATGAATCAGTTTATGGATCCATTCCCCGAAATGCCTGAATGGATGTATCTTCCCGGGATAATCGAAGTATGAATATGAGTTCTTTATGATGCTGGAAAGATACATTGAGTGCTCTTCCTCAAGCTTTGGCCCGAAGAAATATACTTCAGCATCCCGGTTTACCAGAATTCCAGCAGGTCGCTCCG
>JAJZXT010000017.1 GCA_021806355.1 Thermoplasmata archaeon | reverse complement strand
CTTGATAGCGGTAATACTGACCTTTATGAACAGGCAAAACATGAGATGTTCAAAATCGTAGAGTATTACAACAACGGGAGAAGGCATTCATCGCTCAACTATCTCACACTAATCCAGTATTACATGGGAAATCCTGAGGAAATTCTCAGGATGAGGGAATCAAAGATCGAGAGAGCAAGAATATTAAGGAGGGAAAGAAATATGAAAGAGCGAAATGGAGGTGAAACGGCAGGAACTATCTCATTAGTTCTTTTTATGAATTCATCACAATTGAGGAAAGCAGTACGTGTTTGATTCAGATCAATGCAAATTAATCGTAATTCGGGTTATCCAGGCAACGTTCTCTTCGTGGAACTTATGTCAAAGAATAAATCTCTATAATTCGAAACACTTCAGCAAAATTGACATATAGTCCATTTTGATACTAATTGGTAGATCAAATGTCATCGGACCAATTTAGCGTATCCATAATAGGATTCACACATCAACTAGGGGGCGGAGGTGGGAACATCCACTCTAGCAATTTAATTTCTACTTGGGAATCATTAGGCACCAAAGTTACTATCCTTGACTTGGTGAAAGTGGATAAATTCAACTTACATTCAGTAGTTAAGTCAACTTTGGAATCCATCTTCGTTAGAATTGAGAATCTGCACATGATCAAAAATTCTGATATTATTGTTTCTGAATCGCCTTATCCGCCTGATGTCATTTTGGCTTTCAGGCTTTCTCGCAAATATGGTAAACCAGTCACAGTTTACGTATATCATATCACTCCAAGTATCTCAATACATCCTTTCAGAAGAGGCGTATTTAGGGTTATTTTGAATGTTGTGTATATTTCATTTGCTTTGTCCTTTTTCAAGAAATTCAGGATACCAATTTTTCTGGGAAACCCAAACACCCTTAAAAACTCCGATATTTCGGTTTTTCCAGACCTTCTTGCAGTTATGAATAATAAATTAAATTATATTTCTCCTGAAACGAAACCGGATTTGGATTATGATATCTGCTACACTGGACGGATTGAAAACCATAAGGGAGTAGAGGACGTTATCCGAGTTGTTAAAATTCTAAAAGATAAATATTCTTTGAATCTCAAAGTGATATTTGTAGGAAAGGGTAAAGACAGATACGTCGCCAAAATTAGAAAAATGATTAACAGATTCGGACTTTCGGAAAATATATTACTGAAGGGTTATATTTCGAATGAACAGAAATATGAAATACTGAAGAGATCCAAGATTTTCCTTTTCCTTAGCTATGAGGAAGGATGGGCATTAAGCGTTATGGAGGCTGCAACTATGGGTACTCCAATTGTGGCTTATTCTCTTCCTGCTTATTATTATCTGAGTGGGAATTATTTTCCAGTCGAGGTGGGAAACATTAGACTTTGTGCTGAAACTGTGAAGCAGGTATTTGATGATTACGAATCAGCTATGAAAAGGGCAATGAGGGCAAAAGAATGTGTCGACAAATTTTCATATGGATTTATAGCAAAACAGCAGCTGATATTTTTTAAGAAGACAATAAAGGATTATAGAGATCGTTTCTATGAGTAAAATTTTACTTGTTGGAACATCATTCGCGCGTAACGGGGAAGGCGTTTCGGATATGAATTACACATTCAAGAAATATCTTTCTAAGGAAATTTCGCTGGACAGCATAGATATCTATGAATTGTCAGGTTCACAATTTCCAAGATTGAATATGATGCTTGCAAGAAACCTGTTTTTTCTTAAAACAAAGCAAATGATAGAGAAAAAGTTCAGTCATGTTCTGAATCCCAACGATTTATGCAACACACTTCCTGTAATTAATTTATCAAAATATTCTCAGAAGAGAATCATAACCATTCATGATTTTGGCCTGTCCCCTTATACTATCTTAATATCTTTAGATGGCTACCGCTATCTTACCCCTCCTCCTCATTGAGACAAGGAGGATGAACGAAGATGTCTCATGAAACGGCGGAAAAACTTTCCAAAATTAGAAGACTCAGATCATTACGTACACCGATAATACAATCGAACAACTGGGATTTGATGACGTCAAAGGAAAAAAGAATAAATGAACTCGTTGCATCACTTATAAGATGTGTGTGATTCTGCGAGGTAAGTGAATGAATAAAATCCAGCTCATAGGACTTTTTTTTGCAAAGGATGGAGGCGGAACTTCAGAAAATAACTTTGTGTTCAGGGAATACCTTTCCAAAGAAATTCCTTTGGAAAGCATTGAAATCCTCACGTTGTCGAGAAACCAATTCCCAGGTTTCAACAGAATCATAGCAAGGAATTTGGTTCTTCTTCGCATGAAAAAAATGATAGAAAACAATTTCATACATGTTATGCAGACTATAGACCTTTGCTGTACCATTCCGCTTGTTGATATTTCTAAATACTCAAAAAAGCGGATTGTAACAGTTTTCGACTTCTATCCATTCGAAAAAACACCAGGAATCGGTTTTGCATCACGGACAAACAATTTTTTAAGAAGAAGGTGCTATGACTTTCTGCCTTTATATGATCATATATTTGCCGCAACAGACGAAATTTCCCGAAGACTGCAGAACAACTATCACATTGATGAGGAAAAGATAACAGTTCAGGGACCGATTATTGAAGAGATATATTCACCAATGAATGTTGACAGAAACTCCGATGGAAAAGTCATCATAGGCTACATCAACAATTTCACTTGGAACAAGAAACGGATGCTTCTTGAGTTTATCAAGGCCTTTAAAAAAGTAAAAAATATAGATATGGAGTTTCACATATACGGTAAAGACTTTCCCTATATGGCGGAGATTAGTGACGATTCTAGGATCAAGTATCACGGTTTTCTTGACGATTCAGAAATTGTTTCGGTAATCGCACAGTTTGATACCTATCTTTCAACTTCAGAGTATGAAGGTTTTGGCATACCAATAGCAAAGGCAAAGGCAATGAAGATACCAGTTTTATGCTTCGACGGCGATGTACCGAATATAATGAAAAAGAATACGTGCGTTTGGAATAAAGATAATATAATAAACATTCTTGAAAATGAATCATGGAATCACGTAAACGTTTCAAATGCTTACAAAGATGTAGAACCTTTAAGGCCTGAAGGCGTGATAAAACAAACTCTCCGCGTCTATAACGATATTTTTAAGAATTAACTATCCCGTAACATTATATTTTTTCCATTTTTGATGAAAAAAGTATGGATCCATTATCCTGCTGTAAACGAATAACGATCGTGAGTTTGGCGTAACACCCACATTAAAGGTGGATAATCTAGTGCAATGGATTGTCACGAGTTGCGGTTTCGTGCTTCCGTAAGCAAATAGATTCATTGATAGAGATCTAATTTACATCTAACCTATGCCGATAGTCTTCCGCTATAAAATCATCAATTTTCTCTTTGCTTAACTGGGTGACTGAATGATCTCTATAGTATGTAGTACTTCCTATATGCTATGACAGTGATACCAGAGAAGAGAAAATCTAAAAATGGAAGGGTATATTACAGCTAGTCTGCCCCCTCAAACAATTAGATAAAGTTGTCCTATAGTGTGACTTTACATCTATTTTATTTTTGTTGAACGCCCAGTATGATAATTGCCCAGTCTTCGTCAAACACTGCTGTTGGTGCACTACTCTCTCATTACCTGATCAAGGTTCATTATGCGTGTCACCTTCTTTCCATTTTCGGATTTGAAATCAAGCTTTTCAATCACTTTCTTTCCCCTTGCAGCATAGACAACCATTATGTCCTTCATGATATCAATAGTTGATGCAAGCGATATCTCTCTGTACCTGCGAATCTCGTTGTATATCAGTGCTAGGAAAAGATATGCCATAAGCGAGAGGAACATATGCACCTTGATCTTCTGGGGAGTCCAGTGGTATATGGGAAATGCAATGCCCATGCTGTTTATGGTGCGGAAGCAGTGCTCAACACGATTGCGTTTCCTGTACAGTTCAATGATATCCTCCGCATTTAGATCGGAAATGCTTGTGAAGAGAGCGTTCAGTCCAAGCATTCTTGGTCAGCACCAGTTTAATCTTGCACAATATAGTATCTGTTTATATATTTGTATTAATATATTATATGTGTAGGAGGTTGAGGAGGGAGGGGATTTCACATCGCCCCAATGCTAAGGAAAAAATGTCCATTCAAACGGGAATGTTTTTTAACATTCAGGGGGTGCCATGAACATGGCAGGGAAGATATATACCGTTGAGGAGAAGTACAATGTTGTGTATGAATCACTTTCCACAGGACAGACAATATCTGAGATATGTCGCAAGTATGCAATATCGCCATCAACATTCCAGATATGGAAGGAACAGTTCCTCACGGATGCAAGATCGGGACTGGAGGGAAAGTCAAAGAAGAGTCCATATGAGAAGGAGGTTGCAGATCTCAAGGCAACCATAGCTGATCTCGCCATAGCAAACGATGCTTTAAAAAAATTCAACAAGGGAGGAAAAGATGATCGCGATAAACGAAATTACAGCTAAAATGCCCATATCAAGGGCATGCTCCCTCCTTGGAATTCCAAGGAGGTCATACTATTCAGGGAAACCTTTGCACATCAGAATCACCAGTTCACGGGGTGCAAACCTAACTGGAGCAGATCAATTCTCACCCTTCTGGCCATCCTCTCATGATCTATGCTGAGATCCGGGATCATGATGGTTTCGTTCAGGTTCTGGGATTCCAGGTATATTCTCGCTTTATCTGATCTGACCCAGGAAAAACTGGAACATTTTAGCGTCTCATAGGATTCCATTTCTTTCGACCTCCATCCTCTTATTATTTTTTCTCTTTGCCATCGCCTTATCTTTCATCTTCTTCAGAGAATTTTTGTATTCCAGACGG
>JAJZXT010000060.1 GCA_021806355.1 Thermoplasmata archaeon | reverse complement strand
CTCAATGCGGCAATAAACGTCTTGAATGAAGGCATGAAACAGATAGGGAGGGGCACTCCCAAATTCACGCCCGTGGAGATTGGATCAATACCTGCAAGGGCAAATCCGGTCGTTGAAACGGGAAGCCCACAGCTTTAGTCGTGGGAGGATGTCACATATTTATCCAAAATCAAAAGGTATGAAGCAGGATGATAAAGTAAAGGATTTTTTCGGCAAATATTCATCGGAATATGCAAGCAGCACTTCTCACTCTAAAGGAAAAGATCTGGCAAAAATGATTTCTATGATAGAACCTAAGGAGAATTACATTTGTGCCGATTTTGCATGTGGCACAGGATTCACCGCAATTGAGATCGCTAAACTTGTTGATTTGGAATATGCTATAGACACGACAGAGCAAATGATAAAAGAAGCAAAGAATCTCGCATCAGATGCTAAATTGGAGAACATTGTGTTCTTGAATGAGGACATTACAAAAACCTCCTTAAAATCGGAAACAATTGATATTGTTACCTGCAGACGGGCTGCCCACCATTTTGAGGACAAGCGAAAATTTCTTATGGAGGTTAGGAGGGTCTTGAGGAAAGGTGGAAGATTAGGGCTTGTTGATATGGTCAGGCCGCCTGAAGATGATGAAAACGTTCTAAATAAGATGGAAATTATCAGGGATCGGAGCCATGTTGAGGCATTGAGCGAGAAGGAGTGGTTAAAGATCATTGGCGAATCTGGTTTTAAAATCCTGTCGGTTTACAGCGAAACTGAGCCTATGACCTATGAAGGCTGGTTGAAACCCGTTAAGAGAGGTTCCACAGAAGACCTGGAATGTACATCTCTTATCTTCAAGCTAAGAGAACAGGATTGCTTGAAGGGTGGTTTTGACAGGATCAATATGAAAATGAACAAGACCAGATTCATCGTTATTGCGGAGAAATTATGAGGTCATCAAATTATGGAGTATACCTTCCTCCTTAGGTCCCTCATGTCATTTCCCTCCTGAATCAGATTCCCCCTCAATAGCTCGATGAGCGCATTCTGAACAGTCCTTCTGCTCATTCCAGTAATTCTTACCAGACTGGCCTGATCTATTTTTACTGAATTCTTAATAATATGAAGGACAAACTTTGTTGCCGGACTCCCTTCAAATTTATCACTTTGCCGCTCCATGCTAAATGTGTCACCACGAAGGCCAAATCGCTGAGTAGCTAATGCACCGATGGATTCTATTGAAATATTTCCCAGATTTACCCTATTTCCATATCTAAGGATGAGTTCAACCTGTTGTTTTTCAAGGGGTGCTTCAAACATCAATTTATCAATAGAAATCGTCTTTCTAATAGTATCAGCCCATTCCCACTTGATATCTCCGGAACTATCATATATTTCCACATCTCTTCCAGTTTCTCTGCCCTCAATTATAATAAGGTCAGGCTCAAATTCCTCTGCCTCCTGTACTTTATCGAGAGTTTCATTAAGATCAAGCTGCTCCGATTTCCTTTTTTTCCCCACTTCCATTATCAGGAACAGGCCATTTTCCCTTGCAAATTCTGCAGCTATTTTCCTCTCCTTTTTTGGAATATTGCAGACCCCCTCACTAATTTCAATATGTGTAAAGCCAGAATTTTTCAGGAGAGTTAGGCCATCCTCAAATTTACCCTTAACATAACAGGTTTCGAGAAAAGTTCCACCATTGCTGACGCCTATACCCATATCCTTGATGCGCGAGATCCTGTTATTAAGCTCTTTTCCGCTTAAAAGAAAGGATAATCCCCAGCCTATCTTCACATAAGTAACAAATCTGGATAGGTGCTTAATGGTATCCAAGTCTGCTGCAAGCCTGTCAATAACCATTGTCTTCCCAAATCCTTCGGAAATCTCCGTATCAATGTTCGAAATACTGCCACCAAAATAATGTTCCATTTAATCCGGATCAGCATGTAAAAAAACGTATATATATTTTCCATTAATATGTAAAATATTCACATAAATGAACAATATATAAGCAAATAAACCAAAATAAAATTCCCGGTTATGTTTACTGATATGGATAGCAGCAATATATTGGGCATTTTGTCTGAAGCAAAGGAAACCTATGGGAATGATGTTGTTTTCCTAAGCAGTTTCAGTAATGAAGATATGATTATATTTGATACAATATGCAAAAATCATTTGGGTATAGACATATATACCATTGATACAGGCAGGTTGAACCAGGAAACATATGAATTCATTGATCAGGTATCCAGAGATTATGGAATAAGGATCAACTATCTGGTTCCTGATGCAGAAGCTTTATCTTCCATGCTGTCTAATTACGGTCCGCAACCATTCTATGAGAGTGTGGAAAAGAGAAAGTTGTGCTGTAAGATTAGAAAGGTAGATCCACTTTCAAGACTTCTTTCAAATAAAAAAGCGTGGATAACCGGCATAAGATCTGAACAAACAATTGAAAGGAAGAATTCATCGAGAGTTGAAATCAATAATGGTACAGTTAAGATAAACCCCATTATAGATTGGACATATGATATGGTTCTGAAAGAAGTAGAGGAGAGAAAATTGCCTTTCAACAAACTCTATAATTTGGGTTATAGAAGCATAGGATGCGAACCTTGCACCAGGCCTTTGTATCCAGGAGAATCAGAAAGGGATGGAAGATGGTGGTGGGAGGGCAGCTCAAAAGAATGCGGAATTCACACTTCAAAATTTGGTGATAGCCGGTGATACCCAACTATCATGGGGGAAGGCAAGTTTCAATTCCCAATCTTGACAGTGATTATGACAATGCCCAAAACGGGCTGGAGATTGATGCTGATGAATTTATATTTCTAACACTTATAAAAAATGGAATACTCAGTCCACTGGAAGGATTCAACACATATGAAGAGACATTGAGTATAATGGATAGCAGCAAGTTGCCATCAGGGATTCCATGGTCCATGCCGTTCCTTCTCCATGTAAGCGAAGATGAGGTTAGGAAGATCAGGTCTGAAGATGAAATCGTTCTTAAGTATAATGGAAAAGCAATAGCCACGATGAGTTTCGATGATACTTTTTCCGTCGATCCAGATGAGTATTGTTCGAAGATATTTGGAACAAATGATCAATCACACCCTGGAGTAAGGAAATTTTATATGAATGGAAGCAAATTTGCCCAGGGAAAAATTTCTGGACTTTCTTCAGAAAACTCAGTTTTTGGTTTTAAGCAACCAGATCCAGAGGCAATAAGAGGGCTTTTTCATTCCAGGAATTATAAAACAGTGACCGCTTTTCAAACACGCAATCCACCTCATAGGGGACATGAATTTCTTCACAAATTTTCCCTCCTCTCAACCGACGCATTATTCATAAATCCCGTAATGGGGCCAAAAAAAGACGGAGATTTCAGTGACAATGAAATATTTGAATCGTATAAAACATACGTTGAGAATTATCTTCCCAAAGAAAGAACTCTTCTTATGCCCCTAATATACACCATGCAATATGCGGGCCCAAGGGAGGCTCTGATTCACATGATCATGAGAAAGAATCTTGGATGTACGCATTTTGTTATTGGGAGGGATCATGCTGGTGTTGGGTCATTCTATAAACCATATGCAGCAAGAGATTACATAATGCAACTGGGAGATCTCGGAATAACTCCAATTTTCCTAAGGGAGGCATATTATTGCAATTCATGTATGGAAATTACAAACGAGGACATTTGCCCTCATGAGGAAAGTGAAAAGGTCCACTTCAGCGGTACGAAGATCAGGGGAATTTTCGCGGACCACAACATGCCCAAGCCTCATGAAATGAGGAAAGAAGTTTACAACCGGATCATATCTCTGAGATCAAGTGAACCAAGTGTTGTGAATAGAAATGAAATAGTGCAACAGGCATGAAATGAAAGTTTTTAATTGCCGCCACGATGAAGAAGAAATGATACTAAATGAAATGAGGATTTTTGAGATTTTATCCGACTTAAGAGTCATTGGGGATCCTGAATATGGTGGGACTGGCAGTATTAAGGAGTATATTCTAGTAGGGTGCATTTATGGGTTTTTCACTGAAAGTGAAAGAACCGTTACGAGGGTTGATAGGGAAGATATGAAAGTCATTAAGTCCGGGACATACTCTTACATAATTTGGTTGGACGAACCCCTTGATGATTTGGAAAAGGAAGACGAGGATATGCAGGATGAGGGTATTGATCCTGAAAAAACAGAAACGGAAGATATTGTGTTAATGCCTGTCGCAATAGAAGGGCCATATACCGATAAAGAGATTATGGAGTTGATTCACGAAGGAGCAATTTAATGAGAGGCAAGGAATTTATGGCTATTTATTTTGGTGAGTGGGTGAATTTAACTGCTGACCTTGAAAAATCTTCAACGAGCATCGACATCCCTGCTCCCTTCTCTCTCCAGCCTCTCTCGCAGATACCCACTATCTCTCTGATGGTTCATTGAAACAACTGGAATGCTTGTCCCTCCAAGATCAATATGTATGATCTTCACTGAATGTGGATTCTGTTCAGAACTCCATTTCCCATTCCTGAATACCTTCAGGTTACCCATCACTTCCACCCGCAAGCCATTTATACTGAATATTCCATAGTCGGACTCATATCTGTCTGTGGAAGAATGAGACACTGGTTTCATCGCTGTGTCTTTGAAAACGTCCTGAATTCTATAAGCACCATTGTGATCCGTGAGAATGTCAATGTCGTGGGGAACGATATCCATTCCCTGAAGGGCGAGCGATGTGCTGCCATCAACTGCCCATTTAACATTAGAGGGAATTTTCTCACTAATCATAAGAACCGTTTCTCTGAATCGGTCGGGAATCATTCCCACAACATCTCCTCAATCATCACTCCTCATCCATTTTCTCGTTTATAATATTATTGACATACCTTTCCTGTACTTTTTGCCAAAGTGCGTGTATACTCCGCTTGGATGTACACAAAGCTCTAATC
>JAJZXT010000044.1 GCA_021806355.1 Thermoplasmata archaeon | reverse complement strand
ACATGATCAATAAGGGAATTGTTGATGTGATCATAACAACAACAGGAACAATCGATCACGATATTGCCAGATCTCTATCAGATTATTATTGCGGTTCCTTTGAGTATGATGACCGAAAATTGAAGGATATGGGGATAAACAGGCTGGGAAGCGTATTTGTTCCTGACGAAAGCTATGGGTCGCTCATTGAGGAATTCATGATGAAACATCTGGAATCGCTCTATTCAGAAAAGAAATCATGGGCACCATCTGAAATTCTGGCAAGAATTGGCAAGAAAATGGGAAATGCCGATTCAATACTCGCTGCCGCAGCAGAGAAGAACATCCCCATATTCATACCTGGCATACCTGACGGTTCGGTGGGCTCGCAATTCTGGTCATTCTATGAAACGCATAGTGATTTTCAGCTGGACATCCTCAAGGATCAGCACCTTATTTCAGACATTGTTTTCACCTCAGACAAGGCAGGTGCAATCATGATTGGAGGGGGAATATCGAAACATCACACGATCTGGTGGAATCAGTTCAGAGGGGGGTTAGACTATGCTATATACATAACTACCGCACAGGAATATGACGGGTCACTATCCGGGGCAAAGCTTGAGGAAGCCATTTCATGGAAAAAGGTAAAACCTGATGCTGAGTTCGTAAATGTATATGGCGATGCAACGGTTCTATTGCCACTAATTGTAGCGGATTTTTTATAACCGTGGTCTCCTCTCCCAGCTTTCCAGGGAAATCTCCAACTTCAATGTTTGATGGAGAAAGGAGCAGTCTCTCAAGAGAAATAATTTATCGCTGAAAATGAGAGAGCCTTTTCCTAAATACTCAGCATTGACTAAAATTACGGAATATGCTACGTGCTTACAAACATAATACCATTTTATTAGTACAAGGGATATCATTGAACTAATAGATATATCTGATTTTCATCACGAGCTCAGTTTTCCCTCCATCTTGTCAGGTATCTTGCTATAGTGAGGTATACGATCGTTTCCACAAGGAGAATGCCAACCATTGTGTAAAGGGTGCTGTAAACTATTGGTTGGAGTCCAAAGGCAAACTGCGCAATTATTGCAGCCGGCGTTGCAGGGGACAGGGACATTAAATAAATCAGGATATTCCCACCGTTCCTCGACATGATGTCAGTATATGGGTAAAATGTTGGAGGTATTACTGTCATTATTATTGACAGCACAGACACAATGCCCCAAACATTCCTCACGTGTTTGACCATGCTTGAAATTATGAATGATATCGCTGAGGTCGACAATATTAATAAGAGAATGAGAAGAAGCATTATCAGCGAATCGAGAATGTTATACAGGTGATATGCAATGCCAAGGGTGATATAAACCAGGATTCCCGGAACAGAAAATGCCAGGAAACTCAGTGTCAAAGCAAGCATATAATCCGTTGGGGAAACCCTGCTTGCAACGTATAGATCCTGCAACCTCAATTGAAGCCGAAGAAACGTAGCATCTCCCGCGCTCTGTAATCCTATGGAAGCAACAAGTGTGATCATTCCCCCTACAACTGCATATTTGACAAGGGCCCCTGATGTCAGTATATACACAACGAAAAGCAGCGTTAGTGGAGTTGTAAGAGAGGCAACGACATATGAAGGTCCTCTCTTGATCACCTTGAATCCATAGTACCAGGCAAATGTTAATACAAATCTAAGATTCAATGGCAACACCCCTCATAATGAAGAGATCGTCGAGTGATATTTTCCTTATATTGTCGCCCTCCGACAGAAATTCCGGAGCCTGTTCCTTTGGAACATACTTGATGTAAATGGTTCCAACCCTGAATGCGTTATCCATTTTCTTGTAGCTTTCAACCCTTACCTTATCACCGAATTCCTTGAGGAGTGACTTGACCGTTCCCCTGTCTATTATTTCTCCAGATTCAACAAGAAAAACCTCTTTGGAAAGCGTTTCAGCCTCTTCCATGTAGTGGGTTGTAAGGACTACATTACCTGCAAGTTTCTTTATCGCTGACCAAACTTCAAGGCGTGAAATCGGATCAAGCCCAGTGGTTGGCTCATCAAGGAAAACGACATCCGAATTTGCAGCCAGTGCCATTGCAACGAAGCATTTCCTTTTCATTCCCCCTGAAAGTGTGTCTGCAGGATTGTTTCTCGCATCGTGGAGACCAACGGCATCCAATGCATCAAGAGCAGCTTTCCTTGCATCATTCCTTGAGAAACCTCTCCCAATGAGATACATTGATACCTGTTCAAAAGGGGTCAGAATTCCCATGGGAGAAGCTTCCTGCGGTATACTGACAATTCTTTTTCTCACTTCCCTGGCATCATGAACAACATCAAGATCGAAAATTGTTGCTTTTCCTGAGGTTGGCATAAGTTGTGTTGAAAGAATCCTGAGGAGGGTTGTTTTTCCAGCTCCATTTCTTCCTATTATTGTGGTAATTTTGGAAGACATTTCCGCACTGATATCCTTCAGTGCGACATTGTGGTCAGAATAAACTTTTCTTAATTTATTGATATTTATCAATTGCATCAACCTCCGCTGGAATATTTTTGATTCGATGAGATATGCTCGGAAGTTAATCTATTTTATGGAAGTGGGAACAACTACATTTTATTGAGAAAAAAAGGGAAAAAAAGGGAAAAAATATTCATTTTGTTTGGAAAATTATGGTGCATGGAGGAGATGCTGGGGAATCGCATTCAATCCTATGTAGGCAGTAGCGACAATTGCTCCAAGGAGTGCTATCCAGAACATTATAAGCAGAATCATCCATCCTTTCCAGAACTTTTCTTTACTTCCGGGTACAGTATCAACTATCAGTGTGACTGGGAACGATAGAATACCGACGGCTCCATATGCAATATACATAAGGAACATTCCAAGAGGTTCAGACGTCATGCCAAGCAAATATCCTTGATAGCCGTAATCAATGGCGAATATTCCTGCAAATAGTGCCAAAATACCTACATACGCCAACTTATACCTCATTCTTACGGCAAGAACATATGCTATAATCACTATTCCCGCAAACATATAGGGATCAGAGAAAAGTATGTTATAGCTCTGGAATTTTGACTCAACAGCTGCTGGAACCCCGGGACCCAGGCTGAGTGGCCATGTCATCTCGCTGAATAAACCAAGCAGCAGTATGACAATTCCCACTATTGCAAGGGGTGCAGTTCCATTGAGCATATGCTCTTCAAGATTTCTTTCTCCATGCTTGCTGTAATCATAGTAAACTCCAAGTGTCATATACAGCAATATGACTCCCGCAAACACAAGCGTAAACAATTCAAAGGCCAGGTCATCTATGAATGCCATTTTATCACCAAGTATAAAATAAATGCCGAGTAAATAAGAGGAGAACCTTAAAATTAAGCTGAATTCCCCATTTATTTTAGTAGAATGACTAATATTTTTCCTACTCGGAGCGAACAATTCCCGAATATGCACTATCGGATTTACAATTATGGGGGGATTTCTTGCTTCATTATAATTCAAGAACGAGACATATCCAACGTCGGCATTAAACTCATCCACAAATGTATTGACTTTTCAAGGTGCTACAAAAATATCTTCTTCAATAAATTTGCATAATCATTGTAAACCCGCATTCCCGAATCCGTTATTGTAAGCATCAATCTCGGCCCACTGACGCTGAACGCGTAATATGTTTTCAGCAATCCCCTCTCCTCAAGTTTTGAGATGTGGTTGCTGAGGCTCCCTTTGCCGGAGAAGGTAAGCTTCGAAAGTTCGGTAAAACTCAGCCGCTTATTGTGCACAAGCGAGATTATTATAACCATTCTTATGGAGGACTTAAGGAGAGGCTCTTGAAGCTGTTCGGACAGCTTAGAAATAATGCTGTTTATTTCTTGATCGTGGTCAGATGCCCCTTCCTTTGAATCTCTTTGATCATCGTTATGGCTATCTTCAAGTTTGGACATTGATTCCCTCCAGATGCTTCTTGCTTTTTAGGATCGCATATGCTGCACTGAAATACCAGCCAATTATTGCGGGTAACCAGGCAAGTGAAAAGGCCATCTGGCTGTTGAACAGAAGAATTGCAGCTATGGAGAGTATAATGCTGAAAATATAAGACGAGACAGACACAATTCCTTCAAGAGGCACCTGCTCAAATGTGGATTTCAGGTTTTGGAGCAGATAATAAGACATTAGTATGAGAAAGCCATAAAATATCAATATAGCCAATATGTTCTTCAACCCCTCAAAGGAAAGCACTATTATTATAATTACAAACAAAATCGATGGGAGATAACTGATCAACCGCCCCTTTGACGGATAACTTTTCTTTCCTTCAAGGATTGACCTCAAGCCTATCATTTCCCGAGCATTGGAAAATACGATTGTAGTGGTTCTGAATGCAAATATCAAGATCGTAGTGTAGAGGACAAGGAATACATATTGGGAATAATCCGAAGGGAATTCTGAAAAAATCAGGAATGGGAGAAAAACAAAAAGGAGTATGGCTGTGGCCCATGTAGCATAATATGAGCCGTATGCCTTCCTGAATACGTAAAAATCAAATGAGATTGCGTGCCTTGCCATTCCTGAAAGTTCATCGATATCCGTCAAGGAAAGCTTTTCCCTCATACCTGCCTGCCCTCTTCAATGGATTTTGGTTTTATTCTTTTTATTAGCATAAAGGACATTATGGATAGAATAATTATCCATAGAATAAGCATGATCACCTGAACTGTCAGGTTGATTTGACCGCCATTCTGCAATGATCCTGATAGATTAAGGGGAATTTCTTTGCCATAATAGCTCCAGATGAAGAGATCTGAAATATCTGTGAAAGGACTTCCGTAAACCACATAAGAGGGAAGGCCGGCATTTATCTGGGCAAAACCGAACAGATAGGTGAGTATCATAGGTATAAACGACGCAAATGAAACATTCCTCAGGCCAAGGTAATTATTCACAATAACTATAATAATTGAGGCAAGAAGAAAC
>JAJZXT010000097.1 GCA_021806355.1 Thermoplasmata archaeon | reverse complement strand
GATGACCAAGGGAAAGATCTTTTTAATAACTGGTCAGGTTGCCCTCGATCAGGAGGGAAACCTTGTTAGAAAGGATGATTACGCCTCTCAAACAAGACAGGTGTTCGAGAACATAAAGTCGGCGGTTACTTCTGCTGGCGGAAGCATGGACAACATAGTGAAGCTGAATTACGATTGTGCGGACTATGGCACCCTCCAGAGATTCGGGCGGTAAGGGACGAGTACATCGACAAGGATCACCCTCCGGTGAGCAGGGCTGTTGAAGCACGCAGGTTGTTCAGACCAGATATCCTGATCGAGATCGATGCAGTAGCAGAAATATGAAGATGAATTGTCCCGCATTTCATCCAATCTTCTGGAAAAAAGAGAGACGGAGGCATCCCTCTGCTGAGAAGATGCCCTAAAGTTTGTTGGTTCGTTCTTGTAAGTTTCCAATGATGTCGTAGTTATGGGATGCCAAGAGAGAATTTGCCCCAGTAGTTTTGACTATGTCTTTGAACTGCTCCCTGAGAGAATCCCTCCACTCCCTGGAGAAATCTTCCGGGGCCGGGTATGGAGTTCCGGGCGAATACAAATTGAACCATTCCGGGAATATCAGCACGTTTCCTTTTGCGTCGCCCCGAGCATTATCTCCAACCAGGAGTTCCTTCTTGTCGGAAAGGAGGGCATAATCCTCCCCGAACTTGTATGCCTGGAATCCTATGACATTACCGGCTTCATACATTTCGAAGTCACCTATCTGCTTCACTCTCTCTGCTTCCCATGGTTCCACCGCTCCTGGAATCGATTCAGGAAGGTACACCGGTATGCCTGCCCTCTTTGATATGAATCTCGCTGCTCTCGTGTGATTCTGCTCTGTAATCAGGATTGCTTCGAATTTACCCAATCGTCTGGCCGCCTCGAGAAGTCCGGGAACCATTGGCGGGTCAACGAATACAACCCCAGTCTCCCTGACAAACAGATGACCAACCATCATCCAGTCGTCTGCAGGATCCGGAGCCTCCCATCTGAAAACGTCTTTTCTAACCGGTACTAACATTGAAGCATCTACGCTATACTGGTATATACATTTTTTTAGCAATTACTATCCATGATATTTTAAGCCAACATGGAGATGAGTTACAGGATGTTTCTTAACATATGTACCAAAATGATAATGCTTTTTCATTGTGAAACTTGAGTGTCGAAATCGATTACTTTTTTAACCTTACCTTTATCCACAGTTAAGGATCGTATCGATCTATCAGTGGTGCCTGGATATGGATTTAGTTTCAGTTATAGTTCTAGTAGGGATTCTGATTGCAATAGCGGCTTTCTTTTACAAAATTTATGAGATTCTCTGGGATGCTGTGAAAATACCCCTGAAAAAACCTGCTTTAAAGCTTGACTTGGGGAGAAGAATTTATTTGATGATCAGGAACGTTTTCCTTCAGGGAAAGCTATTCAAGGATCCGTTTGCAGGAATAATGCACGCCCTCATGTTTTGGGGATTCATCGTATTTGGTGCATATTCCATGGATTTCTTCTCGGTGACAATTCTTTCTATTCAGCTGTTTTCACCGGGCCTGCTATCCAATCTGGTGTTCTTTACCGTAAACATATTCGCTGCACTAGTGATTGCAGATGTTATCTATGCTGCAATCAGGAGATGGGGCCTCAAGATCAAGAGGTATCAGGGTTTCAACGGTTTTGAAGCCGCTTTCATACTGGTTCTCATTGGCCTCCTGATGGGTACTTATTTGGTAATGTCAATTCTCAATATGCAGGGTTTATTGGCCGGTTACACTTTTATTGTCCACACCGGAACTCCGAATTATCTTCAGCCTGTGTCTTATGCATTCGCATCAATAATTCCAAAGGCTCCTTCTTCGTATGTTTATTATATTTTCTGGACAGCCTTCTGGATTCATGCTCTTGATTTCATGGTATTCCTGATCTATATTCCCAGATCAAAGCACCTCCATCTCTTCGCTGCTCCGTTTAACGTGTTATTTTCCAAGGAAACACAAGCAACTCCCTTGCCCATTGACTTTGAGAAGGAGACGAGATTTGGCGCAACAGACATAAGAGATTTCACATGGAAAGATTATTTTGATTTCTATTCCTGCACTGAATGCGGAAGGTGCACTGATAACTGCCCTGCAAATTTGACAGGAAAAACATTGTCTCCCAGAGATATCATATGGGATATCAGGGAAACTGTCATGGCCCAGGGTAAGGAGTTCAGGAAGAATAGTGAACACCCTGAAGAAGTTTTTAAAACTGTGATTGGCGAACCAATACTGGAAAAGGATCTGTGGTCATGCACAACCTGCATGGCGTGCGTTGAACAGTGCCCTGTCATGATCGATCATGTGCCAAAGATAATCGATATGAGGAGATCCCTGGTTCTTAATCAGGGAAAGGCTCCGAAGGAGACTCTGGATCTCTTTAGAAATATTGAGGCGTATTCAAGCCCATATGCGATTGATCCGTCAACCAGGGGAGACTGGGCTGCTAACCTTGATGTCGTTGATCTCTCTAAGACTCCGGACGCAAATTATGATGTCCTATATTGGGTGGGATGCGTTGGCTCCTATGATCACAGGAACCAGGACATAGCTAAATCAGTCACCAAGATTCTTAAGAAGGCTGGTGTGAGCTTTGCCATCCTGGGCAGCCTTGAGAAATGCACAGGAGATCCCGCCAGAAGAACAGGAAATGAATATCTTGCAGACATGATGATAAGACAGAACGTCGAAACTTTCAAGGAGAAAAAAATCCACAAAGTCATCACTGCGTGCCCGCACTGTTTCAATTCCCTGAAGAATGAGTATAAGGAATATGGAATAGAGCTGGAAGTTTACCACCACTCAGAATATATTAACAGGTTGATAAGCGATAAAAAAATCAGCGTAAAAGCCCTGGTCTCAGATTCAGATGAGAAATATACCTACCACGATTCCTGCTATCTTGGGAGATACAATAAGATATATGATGCCCCCAGGGAAATTATTGGCTCATTCACCAGCAACTATGAAGAGATGGAGAAGAACAAAAGCAAAGCACTATGCTGCGGAGCAGGCGGTGGAAGGCTCTGGATGCAGGAGACCGAGGGAACAATGGTTTCCCATAAGAGAATAGAAATGGCAGACAAAATAAACGCCTCTACAGTTGTAACTGCTTGCCCTTATTGCATGACGATGCTTGACGATGCAAGAAAAACCACGAACCGCGAGGAAAAGATGAACATTCAAGACTTAAGCGAAGTCATAGCAAAACGCCTTGATTGAAGTTGCAGATAATGGATCAAATAGCAATATTGACAAGTGGCATCATTTAAACTCATTTATCATTAAATAATGATCCAGTATGCGGTTTGCTTCTGATAAATCAAAATCTATCTGAATTCCCAGCATTTTAATCTCTGCAAGATAGGATTTCATGACGATTGCATTCTTGTGTGTGTTCATAAATTTCTCGTGGACCTCATAATTTATTGTTGCAAATTGTGTATGAAGCTTCGAAATTGCTTCTAAGTTTTCCAGGTATCTTGAATGCTCCTCCTTGAGCGAATCAACAAGTTCGGAATAAGCAGCCTCATTCTCATTAAGTTCATCTTGATCATCCTGGCCTACGAATAGAATATTCCTCAGGAGTGTAATATCAATCATCTTTCTGCACCCTTGTATATAGAATTATTACTTATTTTCTTTAATTTTGACAACAATTCCTCTGATATTTCATAATCGTTAATGATGCCATTCAGAATGTTCCTATTATTCGCTACCGATTGCTCAAGCCTCTTGATTTCCTCTCTCATCTCCTCGTTCACTTGCCTTAATGTTTCGGTCCGATTTCTGATTCTGTCTGAAAGATCACTGATCATGATATATTAACGAAATTAGATATAAAATCATTTAGAAATCATGCAAAATTCCAATAGAAAAAGTTATTAGCTACGTTTAAAATGTTAAACTGTGCTTATTGAAGAATGGGACAATGGTTCATACCTGACTTGCAAACTTATGATGAAAGAAGATTCCCAGCCGTTTAACTTTGCCACCAGCGCAAAAATATATTCCATGGGGCAACTTGATATGGATAAAAATCTCATAAGGTTCTCTATCCCTAAGAGGAATACGCCGGAAAGGGATTTCCAAATATTCCTCAACGCCACATCTTCAGTGGAGGC
Source organism: Thermoplasmata archaeon (assembly GCA_021806355.1). Classification (GTDB taxonomy): domain Archaea; phylum Thermoplasmatota; class Thermoplasmata; order Thermoplasmatales; family Thermoplasmataceae. Next base: position 814 of record JAJZXT010000097.1, on the reverse strand, counting down.
AAAAGATTACTGGATAATGGAATTTAATAAGGAGTCCCAGGTGAAACCGCTGATTGAGGCCATGAATATTCCATCAGTATATTTCAACAGCATCAAGTTGATTGGAAATGAATTTCACATACAGTTTTCATTCCATGAAATGATGCTGAGCAATGTTTCTGATTTCATTCTAAAAATTGTTTCGAATGAAACTGGGATATCCATAATCGATTTTGGAAAGAAGGTTGATATATACAAGACATTGCACGCGATAAATTCCCAGAAGCCGATCTATGTGCTGAGCATGGTGAGCAAACCTCCTGAACGGGTGCTAAAGGCCGGGGATACCTCTGTAAAAACCAACTGGATCAGGTTGATTAAGTCAATTGTGGGGGAGAAAGTAAATGCGATATTCAGGATCACGGAGGGCGTGATCGGTTCCAATGAAGATTTTATTCCGATAAGTGAATCAGAAAAGATTTATGAGGGGACCACGCAAAACCAGATTATAAAAGAAATTGAGTCCGAATCCAGAAAAAACGGTTTGGACTATTTGCTAAGATTGAACAAGTACGACAGCGAATACTGGTTTGCCGAGTATTATATTTCAAAAGAGGATGTGAACACCTTGATAAGCATTGTTTCAGATGTAATTGAAAGAAATGAGGACTGGAACTTGATTATCAGGGAATTGACTCCCTTCCCGGTGCAGTAGGAAAAAAAGGTTCATTGAACCTTTGTCAACCATTTTGAGTACTTTGGTTCTTTTCCCTGGACTATGTTGAAAAATTCATCCCTGATTTTCCTTGTGATTGGACCTACCTTGCCGTTGGCT
>JAJZXT010000186.1 GCA_021806355.1 Thermoplasmata archaeon | reverse complement strand
TCCTGACAGGGAGAAGGTTGTTCTTGACACGGCAAGGATGATAAGGGAAGATTTCCTCCAGCAGAGCGCATTTGATGATGTTGACCAGTATTGTTCCATGAAAAAGCAGCAGCTAATGCTTGAGAGTATTCTTTATCTGGGGGAGAAGGAAGATCAAGCCATTTCCAAGGGAGCACAGATGGCAGCAATACAGGCCATGAAGTGCAGGAACCTGATTTCCAGAATGAAGGAGGTAAAGGATCCCGATTTCCAGAAATATTATGATGACCTGAAAGGGAGCATCAATGTTGAAATTGCTAAGATCATAGAGGGTGTTTAAGATGGTTAAGGTAGGTTACAGAAGCATTAAGGAAATTAGTGGGCCACTTCTCTTTGTAGAGGGAATAGATAACGCAGGCTATAATGAAATGGTCTCAATTGAAACTCCTGATGGGCAGATAAGATCTGGCCAGGTGCTGGATACAAGGAAAGGCATGGCAGTAGTCCAGGTCTTTGGCCCAACCACAGGATTAGACAACAAGCAGACGGTTGTAAGGTTTACCGGAGAGGCCTCAAGAATAGCCGTATCAGATTCAATACTTGGAAGAATTTTCAATGGCCTTGGCGAACCCATAGATCAGGGACCGGCAATAGTTTCAAAGGAGAAATTGGAGATTGTGGGAAACTCAATGAACCCCTATTCGAGGGAAGAGCCATCTGAATTTATTCAAACAGGTATATCCACAATAGATGGAATGAATACACTGGTCAGGGGGCAGAAGCTTCCAATATTCTCAGGTTCCGGTCTCTCCCATAACATGCTTGCAGCCCAGATTGCAAGGCAGGCAAAGGTTCTTGGGAAAGACGAAGGGTTTGCAGTTATATTTGGGGCAATGGGAATAACAAGCGAGGAGGCTAATTACTTCATCAATGAGTTCAGGAATACCGGTGCCCTTTCCAGGGCGGCGATTTATCTCAACCTGTCGTCAGATCCATCCATGGAGAGGATTATCCTTCCAAGGGTTGCACTGACAGCGGCTGAATATCTTGCCTATCACAGTGAATATCACGTTCTTGTCATTTTGACTGACATGACAAACTACTGTGAAGCCCTGAGGGAAATCTCCTCGGCAAGAGAGGAAGTTCCCGGAAGAAGAGGGTTTCCGGGTTACATGTACACGGATCTCAGCATGATCTATGAGCGGGCAGGAAAAATAAGAGGCAGGAACGGGTCAATCACCCAGATTCCAATACTTACCATGCCTGGAGACGACATTACAAATCCCATACCCGATCTTACGGGATACATCACGGAAGGGCAGATAGTAATGAGCAGGGATCTGCAGAGGAAGGGAATCAATCCGCCGGTCGATGTTCTGCCTTCACTTTCAAGGCTTATGAACCAGGGTATAGGCAAGGGAAGAACGAGGGAGGATCACAGGGGCGTGGCTGATCAGCTTTATTCTGCCTATGCTAACGGAAAGGATCTAAGATCACTGAGTGCAATCGTCGGTGAAGAATCTCTGGGCGCAAACGACAAACTTTACCTGAAGTTTGCAGAGGAGTTTGAGAAAAAGTATGTGGCACAGGGGCTTAACGAGGACAGAACAATTGAGGCAACACTCGATATCAGTTATGATCTGCTTTCAACCCTCCCCGAAGAGGACATGAAGAGGCTCAAGAGGGAATATCTCTCAAAATACGGTAAATGGAAGAGTAGCTAAAATGCCATCTATGGAAATCAGGCCCACAAGGATTGAACTGATAAAGTTGAGGAAGAGGATCAAGCTCTCCAAGAGGGGCCTTGATCTCCTGAAAATGAAGAGATCCGCCCTTGTCATGGAGTTCCTCAAGCTTGCCTCTGAGATAAAAGGCTTGAGAGAAAGCCTGATGAAGGATGTGGAGGAGGCTCTGGAGGCGATGACTAATGCTGAGATGGCATCCGGACTAATGAACATCGAGAGAATCGCATATATGTCTGGAGACTCAAATGTGGGAATAAAGCCAAAGAACGTTATGGGAGTCAGGATACCAGTCCTGAACCTCAACTATGAAATGGCGGTTCTTTCAGAACAATACCGGGCTTTATCTGTTCCGGTACCAATAGATGAGGCGATTTCAAAATTTGAAAAGCTGTTCAAATCCATGATCAACGTGGCAGAAAAGGAAAATTCCATGAGGCGCCTTCTCCACGAGATAGATAAAACAAAAAGGAGATCAAACGCCATAGAAAATATCCTGATTCCAAATCTTCTTTCCCAGGCCAAATACATACGAATGAGGTTGGATGAGATGGAAAGGGATACCTTCACAACCCTGAAGATGGTGAAAAAGAAAATAACATCTGGTGATATAGATTAATGTCAATGGTACTATGAAACAAAGAGATTATTCAAGGCCAACAACTCCAGCACAGAAGAGATTCCTCAAGTATAGGCATCTCCTGCTTGTGGTAAGGGCTGTCGTGATAATCCTCTTCCTGGCAATTATGGTGATCATATATGGTTAATGAAATAGAGGAACTGAAGGCAATAAAAGAGGCTGAGGAAAAGAGCAGGAATGAGATATCCGAGGCGGACTCGAAGTGCAGGGAATCCCTTCTCAAGACAAAAAAGGAAGCTGAGGAAGCCATTCTCTCAACCAGGGAAAAACTGCGGTTGGAGAGGGAAGAACAGATTGCATTAATGAAGAAAAATATGGAAAAGAAAAGGAAAGAGGAGATAGACAGCACTCTTAAAGAGTGTGAATCCATGAAATATTCGGGAACTGAAAATGATCTTTACAAAGAGGCAATAAGGAAGTTGGAAGAACTCATAAGGGATTAAAGATATGTTTAAACCTACGGAAATGAGCAAGGTCATGGTCATTGCATCCCAATCAAGGAGAGATGAAATCCTGACGTTTTTTCATGACCTTAAATCAATACAGTTCGAGGAAATCTCCCAGGAAGTAAGAAGCCAGCTGAATAACATTACTTCAGACGACAGAAAAGATGAAATATTCACCCTCTTGAACAGGTTCAGGAATTACCTGTCCTTTCTGCCGCCCGTAAGCGTAAACAGGAAGATGCTCTTCAAGAATACCGGGGAACTCATCAATGCGGCTAATGAAATTCACATTGACGAGGAGGTTAAATTTGCAAAACAGCGGTTGGAGGACCTCAATACCGATCTTAAGGACATCAACAACAGGCTTTATGTTGCAAGGAAACTGGAACCGCTTGGCTTAAACCTTGAATTGTTCAACAATTCAGTCATAGCTTCTTATATTATTGAGAGGAACCCGGAAGACATTGAAGAAGAAATTAGATCCAAATTGAAGGATCCATTCATCACCGGGCTGGATGACCAGTATATTGTTGCATCGGTTGTAAGGGAAGAGGAACCTGTCCTTGCCAAAATCATTACTGATCACGGCAGCCATATGGTTCACATTCCGTCCATGGAGGGAAACCCCACAGACTACAGGAAAATGCTGGAAAGTAAAGTTGAATCTGCAAATAAGGAGGTAGAGGCAGTAAGGGGTGGCCTTCAGGAGCTATCAGCAGAAAATTATGAAAAGATAGCGATCATTGCTGAGGGCCTTGAAATAGAGGCAAAGAAACTTGAACTCCTTTCGAAATTCCCATCATCCGATTCAACTTTCGTTTCAGAAGGCTGGATTCCGAAGAGCAAACTGGATTACCTTGAGAAGGGAATCTCAAATGCAACGGATCAAATGTTTGTCATGAAGGTTCTCGAAACCTCGGAGAAACCGCCAACATTGCTGAAGAATCCCGGGAGATTCAAGATTTTTGAGTTTTTTATAAAATTCTATTCACTTCCGCAGGAAGCTGAAATTGATCCCACGATTATATTTGCCCTGGCGTTCCCCATTTTCTTCGGAATAATGGTTGGTGATCTTGGGTACGGAATAATCATTCTTCTGGGTTCTATATGGGTAATAAGAAGGCTCTCAACACCCGGTCCACATGTGAGGCTCCCAAGAAAATTGACGAAGTTCGTTTCAACAATTCTTTCGCCGCCACAGATGAAGATACTTGCAAAGGCACTGATACCGGGCTCCATAGCAGCCATAATTGCAGGAATGGTTTTCAATTCCTTCTTTGGCTTCACGTTCATGCCCTCTCATATACTCGGATATCAAATAACATACTTCAGCCCCCTGAAGTCCGCAGGAAAGATGCTCCTGATTTCAGGATACTTTGGCCTTTTCATGGTAACCCTCGGATACATTATGGGAATACTGAATGAATTGCATTACGGGGAGAAAAAGGGAATAGTAGGAAAGGTTGGATGGCTCATGTTTGTCTGGGGGGTTTCCATTTACGGATTGTCCCTCCTGCACGGGTATAACGTGAACATGGCATCCAATCCCTTCGCAGCCCTTGATATCGCAATCCTCGGCCTTGGCATAATCCTGATCCTTTATGGGGAAGGCGGGCGTGCAGCAGTGGAAATACCATCCATCATAAGCCATGTCCTTTCATACACACGAATAATGGGCGTATTGCTGGCAACAATAATTCTGTCTGAACTGGTCAACAGTGTCTTTATCTCAAACTCCTCAGGTTCCATAATCCTCATTGTTGTGGGTGTGGTTGTTCTGATAATTGGACAGCTATTTACACTCGTCCTCGCTATATTCGAGCCGGGCATTCAGGGAGCAAGGCTGATCTATGTGGAATTCTTCTCAAAATTCTACAGGGGCAATGGCAGGCCCTTCATTCCGTTTGGCATTGAGAGGAAGCACACCGAAAAGGTTTATAAGTAATTTTAACGCATGAATTTCTCCCCTTTCAATATAATGGATGAATGGGAATTAAGTTGATTTTCAGGCACATGCTTCTAAACCGCAATCTGAACGAAAACTCACATTCAACGGGATGAGGAACTGCGGAAATCTTAATAATAATAATAATAATAATAATAATAACCCAGAATGCACCTTAAAGAGCACATAACCATAGAGAAGCTAAAGAGCAAAAAATCCATTGCGATCATCATTTCGACTGTAATGATTCTT
>JAJZXT010000126.1 GCA_021806355.1 Thermoplasmata archaeon | reverse complement strand
TCATATGACTGCATACGACAACATCGCATACGGACTCAGGGCAAAGAGATACAAGGAAAGTTTGATAGAGAATAAGGTTGAGGAAATTTCAAAAACCCTGAGAATTTCAAGCCTCTTGAAAAAATATCCCGGAACAATATCAGGTGGAGAAAAGCAGCGGGTTGCGATGGCCCGATCCCTGGTGACTTCACCGGACATTCTGCTTATGGATGAACCCATGAGCTCGCTTGATCCAGGCTTGAGAAATGATATTATGGTGGAGATAAAATCCATATCAAGAAAACTTGGGCAGACGATGATTTACGTCACGCACGACGTTAATGAAGGCTTATTCCTCGGAGACTCTGTAGTTTTTATAGCAAATGGAAGGGTTGTCAGGAAAGGGAAACCGGAAGAGATCTGGGAGAATCCTGGAAGTGAAATCCTAGCAAGATTCCTCGGTTATAATATATTGACCATTAATGAGGAAAAAATAGCAGTCAGGCCGGAGGATATTGAGATTTCCGGGAATGGCAACATATCAGGAACCCTGCTTGGATATGGTTATGAGGGCAAAGGATATCGAATCAAGGTTGAACTGGAAAATGGCGAGAAAATTGAGATGCACGCGAAAGAATTGCCTCCAGACGTTATCGAAGGGATTGGGACGCAAATGAGATTCAGGTTAGGAGTTTCTAGTAAAACCAACCATCTATTTCCCCCATAGTTGAGGGCGTCAAGTTTATCACTTTAGTAGGATCACTATGAAGGTGGCTTTGCATTATGGAATCTGAAAACCTTGCCTCATACACAATTTTATCAATCCTTAAGAAAGTTGACAAAGGTTATGCTGAATTTATTTTCAGGAGATCATCAGAATTGATGCATCCGAAAACTCATACAACTTCTTATCCAAAGGATCCGGATTATGTCCGGAAAACCCTCGCCGACGGATTTAACTTGAAAAATCGCTTGGACTCGCTCAGTGAGGGGGCACAGGAATTCTATGCCTCAACCTATGCACGGGAGAGGTTTTTTACAGTGGATAGGAAGTTGTTAAAAATGAAGAATAAGGTATTAAAACCGGAGGTTTTTGAATGTCTTGATAAGCTGGTTATTTTTGGAATTCCAAACAAGGAGGAACCAGAAACCCTGGTCATACCCGTCGATTATGCCATGGCAGGAACCACAATGGAGGAAAGCATCTATGATCTGACGATGGTGAATCCACTGAAAAACTACCCAATGGCCATTCTGGAAAAAATAGCTAAATTTTACAAAGTGGATATTACAATGCCAAAGCCATTGGTCTCCGCAGAAACATACAGCAGGATACTGGTGAATCTTCCAGAAACAATCGCAAATCTGAACAGCAATGAAAAGAAGATCATGGATTACCTGATGACCGATGGAGGCATCTCTAATTTTAATGTTTTATTGAATGAATTCCATTTGAAAAAATCTTACACATACTACTATTCTGTTCCCATTAACGAGATATTTTCCCCAAAATTCTATTCCAACGGAGAACCTCTTATATCCTTATTGTCCAGGGGATTGGTTTATTGCACCGCGCAGAACAAATATTACGGCACGGAACTGGCTTTCATTCCCGATGAAATTGCAAAGATCCTCAGGCGGGAACACAGCCAGGAAAAGAAACCGGCAAAACCCGGCAAGGTGAAGGAAACCGAGGTATTGCATCCTGTCTTGAAAAACTATGGGTTTGATTATGCTGCACAATTCAAGAAACTTTTCATTGCTTTATACTATCTTGAAAGCAGATCAAAGAAGCGTTCCTTGGAAACCATACAGAAATTTCTCGGAATGCCAGCAAAAGATCTGGAGTTGATCATTGAATTTGCCAGGCATGAAAGCTGGATAAAGGGAGGGGAAACTAAAATAACAATAACAAAGGATGCTATGGTTTATTTAGAGGATAAAAATTTCCCGACGAAGCTGGAACGCCATATATTTGGAAGCCATATATTCTCAGGGTGGGGGGAAGGCAACACTTCGTTCTATCTCGACAATTTAAGAGCACTAATCCTCCGGTACCTTTACGATATGAAAGAACCGGCTAAAATTTCTGATATCTTAGAGGAGATAAAATCCGGTGAAAAATATTTCATTTTCTCAAGAAAAACGGCCGTATGGTTGACCAAGAACAGCCCAAGTGATCAATATTCGAATTCATTGAGTTATGACAGGAAAAACCTGGAAAGAGGGATTTCAGAGTGGTTTCTTGAACTGTACGAGTTCCTTAGTGTTTATGGCCTGATAAAAATGTCAACACAGTACCTGACCTTGGAAACATACATTTTTCCAGAGCCTGAATTCAAAAACGTTTACGAAGAATCAGGAAAGTTCAATTCCCGGGTAGCAGTGAAAGATAATCCAAGACCGTTGAAGGTACTGCCAAACAATGAGGTATTCATCAGCATAGATGCAGATTTCAATGACTTGAAAACGCTTGCTGACTTTTCTGAACTGACCCGTGCTGATTTAATATGCACATTCACAATAACAAAATCTTCCCTTTCCGCTTATATGAATAGATCCGGGGATCTAGGCAAGGTATTGTCTTTCCTTGAGAAGAAGAGTTCGGTTCCAATTCCAAACACCATAGAACGGCTGATTAAGGACATGGAGGAAAAAGGAAAAGAGATCACCATGACAAAATGCCAGGCAATCCTGCAGGTAAATGACAGAACGATCATTGATAACATCATGGGAATAAAATCCATATCAGAAATGATCGAGAAGCGCATTTCACCGGAGATACTGGTGGTAAAGTCTGGGGTAAGCCTTTATACCTTCGTTACCGAGATAAGAAAAAAAGGGTTTATAATTCCGATTGAGGTTCAAAAGGAGAAAAAGGTATATCGTTCACCATGGTTATGAGCGGGATTAGGAAGACTAATCATTTTCCGCGATTACTTTCACGTTCCTCAGCAGTTCCCCATGATCCACAATATCATAAGCGTAACCCCTTTCCGTGAGAAACATCTGCCTTCTCATGGAAAAATCCTGATCTAGGGTGTCTCTTGTAACGATGGAATAGAAATTGGCTGAAACGCCTGATGATTTTGGTCGAAGCAGCCTTCCCAGGCGCTGGGCTTCCTCCTGCCTTGATCCAAACGTTCCGGATACCTGTATGGCAACGTTTGCATCAGGGAGATCAATTGCATAGTTTGCGACCTTTGACACAACAAGGATCTTTATCGATCCTGACCTGAATTCAGAATAGATCTTCTCCCTGAGGGAATTCTTCATCTTTCCGGTTATAATGGGCGCCTTAAGTTCTGAAGCGATGATATCCAATTGTTCAAGATAGTCACCAATAATAAGGACAGAATCATCCCCGGAGAGGCGGGAAAGGATGGATTTCACGGCTTCCAATTTCATGGGATTGTCCGCTGCTATCCGGTATTTAAGCCTGGGAGGGGCAACAGCATACTGCATCTTGTAATCATCATTGGGGAATTTTACCCTCACTTCGTGGCAGAAGGCTGTTGCAATCCATCCCTGCCTCTCCAGATCCTTCCATGGTGCATCATATTTCTTTGGGCCTATCAGTGAGAATGCATCCTCTTCTTTCCCGTCTTCCCTGATCAGCGTTGCCGTGAGCCCAAGCCTCTTCTTGGCCTGAATCTCCGTGGTTATCCTGAATACGGGCGCAGGAAGGAGGTGCACCTCATCATATATGATGATTCCCCAGTTTCTTGCACGGAATATTTCAAGATGAGGATAGTTTCCCAGGTTAAACGCCTCTTCATTTTCGGCACTGGGATTCTCCTGTACTTCTGAATTCGCTTCCGGATTAGAATCTGCAGATTTCCGCCTTGGTGAATATGTGAGAGTTTGGTATGTTGTCACCGTCACGGGAAGTATTTCCTTATTATCGCCGGTATATTCTCCGATCATTCCCGGTGCCAGGCTTGTCTTGTCAATAAGCTCTGATATCCACTGCCTTACTGCCACAGTTCCGGTGGTAATTATGAGCGTGTTTTCCCTTATCTTATTCATCACCAGCATTCCAACAACAGTTTTTCCTGAACCGCTTGGAAGGACTATTATGCCGCTCTTGTTTCCGTGCACAAATGATTCCACAGCCTCCTTTTGGTATGGCCTTATAGTTAGATCCTTGCCTTTAAGCGTCGTGGTCCTGAGATCAAAATCAATTGGGTCTCCCTGGAGGTATCCAACCCTATCATCAACAGGATATCCTATCTTTATGAGGGCTTGTTTCAACCTGCCTCTGTAAATGGATCTCAGTTCGAGGCTTGTTTCAGATAACCTTGTCGTTATATACTGTGAAACAGATTTTCTGCTCATCAATTCCTGAATAACAATAGTATCTTCAGAAACAAGGAATATGGAATCAGGAATCTTCTCAATGTGTTCCGAAGCCTCATCATTTTGCGTGTTTCTTACAAGCTTGATCTTCCCATACCTTGAGTACCAATCGTGAATATTTGCCTCTACATTTGATGGGATACTGTATTTGGAATACTGGGAAAGAACTCCAAGTATTTCCTCAAGTGATATCTTTGATGAAGCTGCGTTCCATATTGCAAGGGGTGTGATTTTGTAGGTGTGCACATGTTCCGGGGACTTCACCAGTTCAGAAAATCTGAGAAGCCTGTCCCTGCATGAGTGATCAGGGTCTTTATCAACTTCGAGAAAAATGGTGCCGTCTCCCTGAACAATCAAGGGTTTTTGGTCAGAGGGCATTTCTGGCCCCCGGGCAATAAAACATATCCGATAATATCATGATCAGATAAGGATTTTTCATTTCTGAGATCAGTGAAAAGATTATATCCTCTTTTTTGCTAAAGACTTATACTATGAAACCAGTTAAAGACAATGAAGATTCTGCAGTAAGCGAAATCATAGGAGCATTATTGCTTTTCGCCATAGGTACCACAGTTTTAACCGGATTCATTCTATGGTATGTTCCTTCCACTGGAACGACCAACGACCAAGGTTACCAGTCAGCGACTCAAAGTGCTTTTACAACTCTGGACTCTAAAATGCTTGCACCGA
>JAJZXT010000142.1 GCA_021806355.1 Thermoplasmata archaeon | reverse complement strand
TAGCTATGGGTCAACTGATATAATGATGAGTGACTGGAACTATGATCCGGAAGAAACCCGTAGATCTGGGTTCAAATCCCAGTGCTCCCATTCTGATCATTAAAATTTTTGTTTTTAATTAGCTAAAAGTTTTCAAATGGTCACAATTCACCAGAATTTATCTTAGTTAACACATCAATCTGCAACGAGGGTACAGCAAAATTTAAAATTTTGACCCTTAATGTAACATTATTCGAGATGTAATGTTTTAGACTATGTGTATAGATTAAAAAAGGGTAATGAATAAAGATAATAATTAAGGATTTGAGCCACTGCCCTTCTTCAGTTTCCTGAATATGCCAGTTCCAGTATATGCCATTGTCGCAAGCACTCCCACTATTGCCCCCACAACAATGCCAGCACCAAGCCCATCATATATTGAGGTTGAAGGAGGTGCTTTGAAAACAGCACTTACAGTCGCGTTTGTGTTGTTAAGGTATGCAGTGCTGCTTGATAGTGAAACAGTATAGCCGGAGGGGCCTGATACCTTGACAGAATAGTTCCCTGAAACGAGAATGAACTGTATTGACATGTTTGTCGACGTCTGGCTCTCACCATTTACACTGACGCTCCATGAGGTACCGGCTGGCAGGCCAGTTTCAGTTATTGTGAGCACATATGAATCCTTGATAAATGTTACTGAAATAACTGGTCCAGATCCATTCACAATCAAGACACCAGAGGATATGGTGGAATGGAACCCAGTTACGCTTCCAATACTGTAATTATATGTGCCATTTGCAAGTTCAACCGTCAGGGATGAATCTATGGAATTGATCACATTGCCTCCGATAGTTACGGACCATGCGGTACCAGTGGTGAGACCAGTCTCCGTGAATGCAACATTATATTTTACCGGCGAGAATGTTACCGCAATGACCATGCTTGTCCCATTAAGGTTCACGCTTCCTGTTTTAACCGATGCCGAATATCCTGGAACTGCTTCAACTGAATATGTCACTTTTACGTGCTGTGCAGCATCTGGGCTGAAAATTATAGACTGTGTTGATGACTTTTGCGACGCAGAGTCTAGAATAACGGTCCAGGCGGTACCTGAAGGAAGACCGCTTTCAACGTATGTTATTGTATATGCAGACCACTTTGAAGTAAGCGGCAGGAAGTCCATGTTTGAGCCATTGACCACGTAAGGCGTGGAACCAATACCGTCAGTTCCGGTGCCATTATAGCTGGACCAGTAATTTCCACCAACAGGTAGACTCAAATTCCATGACAGGCCAGAACTGTCTGTTATATAGGCACCCACAGATGTCCCATTAAGGAAATTATTGTGATAGAATACAACTTTGTCCGATCCAGATATATCCGCCATGTATTTGTTCGCGTTGGAAAAAGTATTGCCGAAAACCGTTCCGATTGAATCACAGCATGAGAAAAACGAATAATTCGAGTCAATTATTGTATTTCCATAATATGCAAACTGTAAATTATTGCTTGAATAAATTCCATACGAGTTATTTACGGCGACATTGTCGAAAACAGTTATGTTGTCTGAACTACAGATCTCATAACTATATCTCGAATTGGAGACATAATTGTCGTAAATAGAACTTTGCGAAATACCAACCGCATAGATTCCAAAACCAGGTTTAAGTGTTGCATTGCCGAGGACTTTATTATTACTTATCAGAGCATTAGTAGCATGGTGGACATCAATTCCGCAACCGGTGGTACTTGTAAAACCAGAAACTAAATTTCCGGAGACTGTCAGAGAAGAAGCATACTGGGCGCAAATAGCAGTACCGGTTGTATTTTGCAACACATTTCCGTCGATCTTCAAGTTCTGTATATCATATTTAACACATATCGGATCCTTAGAGTTGGATATGTAATTGTTATCAAGAGAATAATTTGCACCTATATCGGTAAAAACTTCAATTCCATCACATGTCACATTTCTCAGGACATTGTCCGAGACGTTTACATTATTTGCAGAATATGAATAGATATAAGCCCCCTTTTCGCTAAATGCTAAGGAATTGTGGACAACAGATACGGTATTTGAATATTCAGTGTAAACAGCATATGAGGTATTTACGATATTGTTGTTATTAAGATCGAGCATATTTGAGTATTCAAAATAGACACCATAAGCACTTGAGGAATTTGTTACGACATTCCCATTAACCGTGGAATTGAATATAAAGCAACCCTCTATCCCATAGCTGCTTATATTATTGAATTTATTAAATGATATTGACACCCCATATAAGTCGCAAATATGAATTCCTGTACTCGCGTTTACTATCAAATTATGATTTATGACAAAGTTCTTCCCTGTCCCCGTCGATTCATAAATGGCATAATCCGAAAAATTATAAAATTTATTGTTATTAATCTTAACATTGTTAGAATTGTCATTATAAATTTCTATTCCATAAAATGATGATCCTGCTGCGTCCTTAAAAGTATTATTCAATATCGAAACATTGTTGTTTGTATACCCACAAAGCTTAATCCCATAATGTGACGCTATGGAATCATTAAAAAAGACGAGATCTGACGTAGATGAAAAGGTTTCAAAACCGTAATACGTATCAAAAATCGAAGAATTTACAAAAATTTCCGGTGTATTATGAGCATAAATCCCATAATGATCTGGAGTGTAAAATGTGTCCATAAAGAAGGATACGAAATTTGATTCACTCACGTAAGAGCTATAGTCAGAAGAGGACAGATTGCTTGTTTCTATAAAAACGTAGGATGAGCCAGACATATATAGCGCGGTGCTAGAGTTCATTACGGCAGCATCTTCAATTGTAACGGACGATGCATTAAGCACTTCTATTCCATTTTTTCCTAACCCATTTAAGGTATATCCATTACCTGATAAAACTGACCCGTTTCTTAAATCAATTATAGTGCCATTCAGATTGTTGTTGAGTGTGAATATGTTACCATTCTTTGCTATTTCAGTGCTGCTGCTTACAGAACCGTTTGCAAAAATTGTCACATTCCCTTGGAACGCGCCACCTGAACTTAATTCCGGGGTCTGATATCTCTGCACGGTTATAATACCACTGCTACTATAAGCGGATGCTACGGCAATTGATGAAATAACCATCACTGACGCTATTAATAGTATTAAAAATTTCCTATCCATATGAGGCGGATAACATCATCTTACTTATTAATATTTCTAATCGATATTAAATATTTAATTTCTTCAATTCTTGTTAAATCACGAAAATTACTTGGTAAAATATATCCTGACAAAACAATCATAAAACTCATAAAATTAAAATACTTCTTTCTTTTCAATTACAGACCCTTTGGGTTAATATTTAAAAAATACCTCTTATTGAATACCTCATTCATCCAAAATTCAGATTTTCAGGTGAGTTTTCAGATATGTTGAAAGATCCTGAACACTTGAATCTTTTCTAAGATTTGAGTAACAGATTGGGCATGCTGTTAATACCTTTCCTGCTCCAGTGTTTTTAAGCTGCTGGAACCTTTCTCTGGAAATTTCATCTGAAAGGTTACCAAAAAGCAATTCATCGGGCCCTCCGCAGCACATTAACTTTTTTCCGGATCTGTCAGGGAGAACTACATCTGTAATCTTCATTGCGTATTTTAGCGGGCCGTTATATGCCTCCTCCCTTAAAGTGAAATGGCATGGTTCATGCAGTGTGGTCAATGCATGATCCTTTTCAAATTCTAAGGCATCAAGAAAATCTGTGTAATAGCACACATCAAAATCAAATTCAGGCACGTACTTTGGGTACTGTACTTTCAGCAGGTCATATGTGTGAGGATCTACAGTTATAATGTTTCTCACCCCCTTCTGGTGAAATATTTCAGTCACTCTATCAGCATACCTCCTGAATTCCGAAATATAACCAAGGTCAAATATGAAAGTCCCAGGATAAGGTTCATCCTCACCGAGATAATTCATTTCAATCTTTGCTGCACTAAGCAATGCATATATGTCTTGCAGGAAACGATTCATTTCACGTTCTAAAGCATCGTCTTTCATTAAACCAGTTAACCTTGAAAGACCTGGATGCGAGGATATAAGCCTGGCCATTGCATCGGTAGCCTTTTGGCCCATCATTCTTTCCACACCGGAAAGTTTTTTGCTATATGGCATAAGCTGGTACATATTTCCCGTATAGAACAGGGTATCAGAAGCGGAATCAAATTCAAGCCCGCCTGACCATTTAGAGCATTCCTTTCTGAGACCGAGAGGATTCATGGTTTTCACTGTGACTGACACAATCATATCAGCTATTGCCTTCCTCTCGTTTATTTCCAGCGTGGTTGAGTCAGCTATAATCGACTTTCCCAGATGGCTTACTTTGCCGGCATTGACCCCGGCAGGGCAGACCTGCAGACAAGCAAAACAGTCAAGGCAGGAATAAAATGACTCTGATATTGCAAGGCTTGACTTTCCATTCTTATCTAATTCTCCAAGCAGTGCGCTTGCAATATCCACTCTCCCCCTGGCTCCTATTGATGATCTGAAGCCGGAAGCAGGAAGGGTCGGGCATACACTCTCACAGAAGCCACAATTAATGCACTTTTCCACTTCCTCCTGCAGCTCTTTTAATAGTTCCGTCTTTTCAATCAAAAATCTTACCCCGGTTAAGTATACCCTTCGGATCAAAGTTATCCTTAATGCTCCGCATCAGTTCTAGGTTAAACTCCGAATTCCTCTCTCTAAGCTCCTCAACAAGAAGCGCCTTCTTTTCTACTCCTATCCCATGCTCAGCCGATACAGATCCGCCATGCGATAGCACTATTTTCGCAAGATTCATCTGAAGAGAATCAACTTTTTCCATCTCCTCCCTCGATCTGGTATCAGCAAATATATTTCCATGAATGTTTCCATCACCGATGTGGCCGAAAAGCATAACCTTCAGGCCAGATTTTTCAATCAGCTCTTGAATCTCTTTAAATGCGGCCGGTAACTCAGAAGCTGGAACAACAAGGTCCGCAATCACAACGTACTGATGTTTATCGGCTCTGAGAGATAATGAGGATGAATAGAGACCTTTCCTAGCCTGATACATCTTT
>JAJZXT010000085.1 GCA_021806355.1 Thermoplasmata archaeon | reverse complement strand
GTCGAATAATGCTTAGGCATTATGAGATAATGGATAGTTTCCTTTTGCCCATGTACAGAAGAAAGTATTCCCTTAAAACATTAAGCAAACCCCGACCGGTCCATAGATTTCAAGAATGCCCAAATAAACCTCTTCAAGCCACTGAATTCCAAGTTATTAGGAGATTATGATTGCATCTCACGCCCCCTCATATTCTGTTTTTGTTGAAACCTCCTCGCTTTTGATCTGTTTCCGCATTCCGCCATGGAACACCATTTTCTACTCAAGTTCTTGCTCTCGTCAAGGAACAGGAATCCACAACCCTCCTCCTCATTCGCACACTCCTTCACCCTGTTTATTTCAACCGAAATCAACAAATCGGCTGCAGATACAATTGGTTCCCACAGAACGCAATTCAGATCTTGTGCTTTTGTATTCCATTCCAACACAAATCTGGAGCCATTCCAAGCAATTTGCGCTCTAGTTAAGACATTCAACAAAATTTCATTCAACTCTTTAACATCGTCAGAATTAGGCTCAAGATGGTGCGCCAGACTTGAAAATATTCTATAAATCATTTCCCTTTTCCTTTTTGCATCCGACAGGACTTTTTCTGCGTCTGAGGGGTGCTCAGATGCGTATAAACTCATTCCGACAGCGAGTTCGTTTGGAATCGCTCCACGTTTCCTTGCCCATGTAAGAATGTCTACATAATTATGCAGAAATTCTTTCGGGTGCTTGCCTGAGCGCCATTCTAGTGTATTGGTCAGAGATATGCATACCGGCTGATCACTCTTTTGCCCAACTCCAGATCTTAGCAACCATTCCATCCGATCACGTATTACTATAATTCATCCATATTATTAACCTAACCGGCAAAATTAAAAAAGATGGTAATATTTATATTCTAACCTACTATACAATTTTTACTGGTTAGCATGATGGATATGGTCCCGTTCCAAATCAAAACAGAGCACAGGCAGGCTTTTCGTTTCTTGGTATCTGCGCGACTCTTCGGATTGATGTGGTTCCTCTTGGCGCAATGACACGCATTAATGAAAAAACTTCAGAAGAAACGATATTAGAACGGGTGATTTAGATGGGCAACAGCAAAAGACGTGCCACTATGCTATCTACCCTCAAGACTAATCCTAATCTCAGGGGTTTATGGTTTGGTGAGACAGTATCTGCTGTTGGATCCCAAATAACTATAATAGCACTTCCTACTAGCCGTTGTCCTGCTCCACGCTTCGCCGTTGGACATGGGAATACTTGGGGACTTCTAGTTTCTCCCTTATCTAGTCATAACGCCTATCTCAGGTATCATAGCAGATCGATTGAAAAGACGAATAATTCTCCTTTCAGCCAACCTTTGCAGAGGGTTACTTTTCTTTTTGATTCCTTTCCCAGCCTTAACGAGAGATCTGTCACTCCCCATAGTGTATGTGGTTGCATTCATGTCAGGATCTCTTGGCACTTTCTTTGATGCAACTTTTTGGGCATTCGTGCCTGCGGTTGTAGGCAAAGAAAGCCTTGAAAGTGCAAATGCAAGGATTGTCTCCAGCCAGTCTGCCGCTCAGGTAGCTGGACCAGGCATTGGAGGCGTTCTGGTTGCACTAATAACCGCACCCTTTGCTTTTGCAGTAAACGGCTTTTCTTATCTTTTTTCAAGCTATCAACTCTCTAAAATCCATGTCAACGAAATTGTCCATAAGCGCGAAGAGAGCGATAAAGATACATGGAAGGAGATGTCACTGTGTTTTAAAATTATCTTTGATAATCCTGTTCTGAGGACTCTTCTTGAAGAGGCACTTACCTACAACATATTTTATCAAATGGTGATGGCAGTCTTCTTTATTTACACTGCAGTTCAATTGCATCTTAGCCCGTATGTAATCGGGTTCGCCTTCTCTGCTGGTGGCCTTGGGGCTGTTAGGGGATCAATCTTGGCTCCAGGTTTAGCAAGAAGAATTGATTTGGTAGAGCACTGGTTTCAACTATGTTTCTCGGGAATTCAGTATGGATTATGCTGGTCTTTGCTGAGAATGGTGGAACTCTGGCGGTGATTCTGATAGTACTCTGCCTTTTTCTAGATGACATTGGATCTGCAGTTTCTTCGGTTCTGAGCGCGACAGTGCGCCAGAAAATCGTACCTGATAGAGCATTGGCAAGAAGTATGGCAAGTAACTTGACACTAGCGTACGGACTTATACCTTTAGGCTCCCTGATAGTGGGGGATCGTTGGTGAAATCTTTAGTCTCCAATTCACAATAGTCCTTGGAGGAATCGGCATTTATCATCATCTTTCTGGGTTCTATTTTCTCCACTTCGCAAACCGTCGCAGGAAGGAGATCTGAACCATCTCATAGAAGACCAATAGTAAATTTGAGAGGGGATATTAGGTTTATTTTGTTTTTGCACACAAAGATAAAGGGCTACAGACATAGAAAATGTAAATATGAGTAGTCATTGCTTAGTTGTCCATCACAATTCGATTCATTACCGTGTCTTATATTTACAATTATTGAACATGTAAATGTTTATATTAACTAAATACATATTCAAGCTATGTCTAAAACTATCACTGTCAATCTTAATGAAGAGGTTGAGAATGAATTCAGGAAGAAAGCCGCTCTGAAGTATGGGAAAAGGAAAGGATACTTGGGGAAGGCAATAACCGAAGCGATGGATCAGTGGATCAGAAGCCTGGATTCCGACGTTGAAGCGCAATCACTAAAAATGCTTAAAGAAGGTATTAAAATGAAGAAATGGAAATTTAAGAGAGAAGATCTATATGAAAGATGAACTTTTTTTCGATTCTAACATAATTTGTTATGCTTATGATCTTACAGAACCCTCTAAAAGGGACGTGTGTTTATCTTTAGTTGAAGGAGTATTCAGGGGGCAGATAATGGGTATAATATCGAATCAGGTTCTTGTCGAAATCTTCAATGCATTTACCAGAAAGCTGGGCGTTCCTTTGGACAAGACGAACATAATAGTGAGTTCAGTCATCGCATCAAAACAATGGTATAAATTGGATTACAACCATAAAACTTTATTAAGAGCCTTAGAAAACTCTCAGTCATTCAAGTCTCCGTTCTTGGACGTTCTCATTTCCGAAACCATGAAGGAGAATGGCATATCAAGAATTGTAACAGAAAATGAGAAAGATTTTGCCAAGATTCCAGGAATAGTTGTGGTAAATCCGTTTAAGCAATAAAGACTCTTTAAGTAAAACGTCTTCACGTTCCAGTAATCTAAGGCTGCCAATTGTTTTGTGGTTTACGTGATATACAATAGTATTCCCGTGACCTCCTCTCCCAGCTTTCGCAGGGAGCATCCCACTTAAAACATTAAGCAAATCCCGACCGGTCCATTATTTGAATGAACTGTCTATCACTTTTTGAAGCCATCCTAGGGTTGCACCTCTACGATTTATCTTCGGATTCCAACCAGAGAGTATCATCGTAGTACTCTCTTTCCCTTATTATTAGACCATTTTCAAACTCAAACACATCGACGGATCTTCGTGAGATGATCTCCAATTCCGCCATCACTACTCCTTTATCTAAATCCGAAACCATGTTCAGAATATGGAATTTTGCTGACGTATCTTTATAAGCTCTAATCATTGTTTCGACATATTCTGCTTTTCCAACGACTACCTTCCTCTTGGGAGGACCGTATGAAATCCACTCTACATCAGGCGAGAGAAATGTTTCATACAATTTCCAGTCCCGGTTATTCTCTGCATAGAAGAAATTGACAAGTATATCTTCTAGTTCGTTTTTCGGCATCACTTTTACATCCTCACAGCATACTTCTAGATTTTGGCTATAGTTCCTTAAGCAAGTCTCTTACATTCCTGATCCTACCGTTTTCGATGTCTTCCCCGCTTCTCTCGATCTGATCCATAATGTGTGTATTTAGGAGTGTTTTTATTGTGGTGATCAAACTTTGAAGGAAAGACTTAGGAATTCCAAAGGCTAGCTTACTGATCTTACACATTCTTCCTATGACCCATTCTTAATACCAGAATAATCAACCGTTCATTATCGAGGTCCAGTATCACCCTGTAATCTCCAACCCTGAATCTGTATCCTTCTTCCCCAACAAGCCTCTTGATGTAAGCATCAGGCCTTATCCTGATTCGCTCAATTGATGTAATTATTCTCTGCCTTGTTTCTCCATCAAGTTTTTTCAGTTGTTTGAGGGACAGATCAGAGAAAAGAACACTGTACATCAAAGTTCCAGTTCCTTTTTGACATCATCCAGAGTATGATATCTGCCATCTCTAATTTCCTGTCTGGCTTGGGCTATTTCCCTCTTTGTCACATCATCAAGCTCCTGGGAATCCTCCACAAGGTCCCAGATTACTTCTTCGTAAGTTTCCTTTTCATAGATCTTACGCTTTGCCAATTCTTTTTGCAACTTCTCGCTTACCTGTATTGTCGTAGACATTTAGAACCACTATACTACATTATAATATACTATAGTATTTATCACCTGTGATCCACAACGGTGTAGAGAATTCTTAGAGATATTTGTGAGATTACGAGTGTTCGCTTAAAACATTAATCAAGTCCTGATGTGTTCATTCTATGAATAACCTGTATTTCATGCTTAAAAGCAATCCTCTGGACATGCTTCTATGATTAGTCGTTGGGGTTCTAACCATTGCGTGCTATCGTCGTACTCTCCTTCTCTTCTTATCAAGCCATTTTCAGACGCAGACTTATCGTCAGAAACTTGTTAGAGGGGTTCCCATTCCCTCATCGCTATTCTTCTAACCAAATCAGAGACTACATTCAGAATAGCTCATTTTACCGACTAATCTTGATAAGTTCTATTCATTGTTTTGGCAAATTCTGCTTTTCCTTCCAAGATTTTTTTTGCTGAGAGCGATGAATTCAGGCAAAGTCGAATTGTTTGAAACTTATTGTCATTGACTGTATTACCATTAACAAAGAATGATTCTTTAGAGAAAATGAAGCGTGGCTCACGCAATCAAGTTCAGTCTCTCAGTCCTTCCTGTGTCATCAAGATTTAAATCAATAAAATCTTTGCCGAATTTCACCTTCCTTCGTAAATTTCTGGAGAAATAGACGGTATTGAAGGGAACCAAACTTGAAAGATATCTGACCTCTTCCCTGAATCTGGAACTATTTTGGATTGGGTATCCCATTAACATATTATCGAGGAAATTAATGCCATATTCATAACATAGGCCGGCAAAATCGTATATCCTGTTCCTGAATGAGAAATCGCCCCAATCAATGATTCCTATTGATCCTTTTTCATTCCATTGGCATATTATATTGTTTGACATGAAATCGGCATGACTTGGAACTTTCTCATCATTGATTTTACTCAACTTTGATATTGCTTCCTCTATGACTTGAATATATCCCGGAACATTTTCCAAATTCCTCTGGCTCTCAAAATATTCAAGAACGCTTCTCCAAAGGGTGATGTCCCCTTCTCCCCTTCCGTTATCTAGTTCACCAGTCTTAATTTCCAATAGATGCCTGGTTTCTCTGGAGATATTGTGCAACTCACTCAAAAAAATACCCAGCCTGACAGGTATGGTGTGATACGAGTCGCTAACTACATCCTCAGGTGAAAGTTCATTCCCTTTTAGCATTTCATAATAATTAATCTCTATTTCTCCGCTTTTTTTGGAGTCCATTGGTACGAATTTTATATCCGGTATCTTCAGCGACAATTCTCCGTTGATGAGCTGGCATACGAGCCTCTCTTTCTTAAGCGAGGATATGGACTGATGATATCTGGGAACCTTGATTATAAATTTTTCATTAGCCAAAAAAACCCTGGAATCCCAACCTCCCCTTTTTTCGACTATGCTGCTTATCTTCTTTCCGTCTATCTTGAGCTGTTTAATTTCAGTAATATCTATTTCAATTGGATCCATTTCCTTTGCCACAATAAGATTATGTGTCAGTATTATGTTGGATATTATACATTTTCCTGAAAACTCCATTACTCTTTAGAAGATCTGAAAATGAGCCTTCTTCCACCTTTTGGCCCTCCTCAAAGGAAACAGCTCTGTCTACTAGGGAAATCAAAGAGAATCTGTGAGTTATGAGGATGAGTGTCTTATCCTTCAGGAAAGCGCCAAGGGATGATATTATAAGTTTTTCTGAATAAGGATCTATCTGCGAGGTTGGCTCATCCATAATGAGTATTTCTGGGTTCCTGATAAATGCCCTCAATAGGGAGATTGCTTGCCTTTGGCCCTCTGACAGATTTCTTCCCATTTCACCTATTTCACTCTCTAGGCCGGATTCAAGATTTTCAAAGAGTGGATATAAACCAAATTCCTTTGCCTTCCCTATAATAAATTCATCTGAAGCTTCCGGGGAGAATGTTCTAATGTTATCAAGTATGGTTCCCCTGAACATGAATGGTTCCTGCAAAACCGGAGCAATTAGTTTCCTGTAAGATTCTGTTTCTATGTCGGTGAGGTCTTTTCCATCTACGTATATTCTTCCTGAAGATGGTGAAAAGAATTTCAGGAGAAGATTTGAAAATGTTGTCTTTCCTGCGCCAGTGTGTCCCACTATTCCAATTTTCTCTCCCTTGTTTATTTGGATGCTTATATTCTTCAGTGCCATAGTCTTCCCATAAGAAAATGAGACGTTCTCAAACCTTATTGATTCGTTGAATTTTTCAATTTTTATTGAGCCTCTGGAGATGCTCTCTTCCGAGGGACTATCTATAATGCCATAAATTCTTGTAACTCCGACCATGGATGACTGATAGGAATTATAGAGCTGTGAAAGTTGTGTTACAGGATCAAAGAACTCCTGTACATAAATGACAAATGTTACCAGGATTCCTATGGATATTGCGTTTGCAAAGAGTTGTTGGGCACCTGCCAATAGGACAATTGCTATTCCGGTTGCTTCAATGACGCGGATGATGGAACCATAAAAGGAGGAAAGTCTTGCGGCCTTAAGATTCGCTGCAAAATTGTCGCTATTCAATTTATCAAAATTCATGGCCATTCTTTCTTCAACGTTGAAAGATTTTATTGCCCTGATTCCACTGATGTTTTCAGCCAGATTGCCGGTGATTGCCGCTATTGTTCTTCTTGTTCCCAGATAGTTCCTCCTAACCTTATTCTGTATTGAAAGCGTAAACCCTGAAAGCAGCGGTATAACAATTAATGCATAAAGTGTAAGAGTAAAGTCCAGGTAGAACATTATTGAAATGGACACTATAACTGTCGATATCCCTGAAATTACCTGCGGAATCTGAAATGTAAGGAACTCACTCAATGTTTCGGCATCATTCGTGATTCTGCTTATAAGGTAGCCTGTTTTGACCTTTCCAAAAAATGACACGGGAACTTTTTGGATGCTTGTGAATGCCCTATCTCGTAGCTCCTTTATGGTCTTTTGTGCAACACCGGTAGAACTGACCGTCCTAATCCTGTTTGAAAAGAATTGAATGATATAGAATCCAAGGAAAGCAGCACTATATATGAACAGATCCGTGAAATTTTTATTTATTACTCCATTAATTGCGAAACCTAAGGCTAATGGATATAATGTTCCTGCTATGGCAGTAATTATTACCGCAGTTATGAGCACTCCGCTATCCCTCCTGTGTGAAAGGATTTCACCCACAAGCCTTCGGAAAACTTTGGAGCTCTTCTCTGATCTTAAGAAATTCTCCTCTTCTTCCTCATAACTGTGTGGCATTTTCATCACCTCCCCTGTAAAGGTTGGCACCGTCTACAATGCCTTTGAGGTCTTCTTCCAAATCAAAAATATCTTCGACTGATCCGTTCTGTATTCTCAGGATTCTGTCAGCGAATTTAATGGCAGATTTCCTGTGCGTCACAATAAGAACTGTCGTTCCAGATAGTTCTTTCCTGATTCTCTTTAGAATCTCAAGTTCTGTTTCAGGATCAACGCTGGATGTTGCATCATCAAGAATCAGAATCTTTGGTTCAGAGACTATAGCTCTGGCAATGGCTACCCTCTGCCGCTGGCCTCCTGAGAGTGTTATTCCTCGCTCTCCGACCCTTGTATCATACTTATCAGGCAACGATTCAATGAACTTATCTATAACTGCTATTCTTGCTGCTTTAACAACTGCTTCCAAACTCAAGGAAGTATCGCTCAATGTTATGTTTTCCAGGATAGTTCCTGACAGCAGGGTGATCTCCTGCGGGACTAAGGCAATGGTCCTCCTGAGTTCCGATAATGGTATCGATGAAACATCACGTCCTCCAATTAGAATGCTACCGGTATCCGGTTCATAAAATCTCGGAAGCAAGTTCACAAAAGCACTTTTTCCAGATGCTGTCTTTCCTGTTATTCCAACTATTTCTCCCTGTGAAATTCTTAAATTTACTCCGCTGAATATTTGCCTCTTTCCTCGCGTGAATGATATGTTGTTAATGAGCAGATCGCCACTGTGTTTAGACCTTCTTGTGCTCTGGATATCCTCCTGCATCTCGTCTGAAAGAACCATGTTTATTCTCTGGATGCTCGCTCTTGCATTTTCAGAAAAGACTATTAATCTTCCAAGGGAACTTATTGGAAAGGTCATTATGCTGAATATATTCACTGCAGCAACAAGATTTCCAACCTGGGATGCATTAATTATTGATACATACCCTCCGTATAGCAAAATCGCGGTTGCAGCAATGCTGATTGTTAGAGGCATTAGATTGTTGTGGAACCCCCTTATGCGGGCAACAATCATATATTCATCGAAATATGATTTGGTCGTCGAATTGAATTTGGTGGTTTCCTCGCCTTCTATTGAAAAACCTCTTACTACCCTGTTTCCAACTATGTTTTCCTGAAGCTCTTCGTTCATGTTTCCATAGTAGCTTCTTATCCTTCTCCAGTGAACTCTCTGCTTCCTTTGAAATGTCACACCGATTAGAATGAGGACAGGAACAGTTACCAGGAAGATTAGGGCGTATAGCGGATCTAATATAAACAGGAAAATCAGGCTAAAAAGGATCATGAAGAGAGTGGGAAGAAGCTGGTTGGTCGCATTCATGATAAAGACTCTTGTGCCTTCCACATCCATGGTAGATCTTGACAGGAGATCTCCAGACGTTTGGTTTTCAAAAAAGAGAAATTTCTTTTTCATGAGATGCTCGAAAATGTTATTTCTCATACCATAAGCGTAGAGTTGGCTGATATACTGGGAACCATAATTTACAAAGAATTGGAAAAATCCCGATATTGCGGATATGAACAGGATAAGTATGGCAAAATACTCAAGTCTTTTGAAGTTCAAGGATTGCACTGAAGATACTGCATCTCCGATTAATACGGGTATGAGAAGCCGGGTACCGGCTGTGATTATGGATATGCAAATCACAGAATATAATATCCATCGCTTTCCCTTAAGATACCTGGAGCCGAAATAAAGAGGATAAAGTACGGCGATTATATTTTTTATCCTCTTGGACATGTTTATTGTGAAATTCATTTTAACATTGATTTTACAGGAGGTTTTTCCATATTTTCTTATTGGATTTAAGGTTCATGGGTTTTCGCTGGTTCAAAGATGAAAGGAGAAGCGCAAAAAAATGATGTGTTCTTAAACAATCATATGCAGTGAGGAAACACTGATATCCCCAAGAGGCAACACTGTAACAGGCAGTGACCTTAAGACTCAGTAATGGGTTCTTGTGAAACCGTCTAAACCGTGTGGAATAAAGGCAAGAGCGGGAATCTCCAATGCTTGGCTGAGGAGAATATGCCAGAGAGATTAAAATAGATTGTAGCAATAAATGAATCATGATTCCTGATTCAAGCGACGATATCTGGAATAATATCGTTTCGGAGCTTCTAATCAGAGGAAAAATGACAGTTCCAAAAATTTTGAATGGAACTGAAGTGCCGAGACCAGAAACTTCGGGATTGTTCAGAAAATCGGTCGGCGAGATAAAGGGGCAAATCGCAGATTGGAGAGCGACGGTTGGTGGATCGAATCGCGGAATCCACATTGTTGAGTATAAAGATCACTATGAAATGCATGTTGATCAATATGATCCCAGAAAGAACCCTATAAAACATCTATTAATTGATAGCCCAAAGTATGGATTTGCACTTGGTGCTTTAACCATAGGCATTGGAGCTGTCCTGGCACTTATAAGGAAGAAATAATGCTTTCAGAGTCAAGAAAATTAGCCTTATACATACTTATGATAAGTGCAATGGCACTTGCTGCAAGGATCACCAACAACATGATTATGACAACTGCCCCCTTGATGGCAAAATACTCATATGGAATGAACAGCTTTGAAGTGGGACTCACGGGTACCATTATCTATGCCACCACACTTGTTTCAACAGCCCTCATTAACCCACATCTTAGTGCAGTTAAACGAAAAAGGACTTTCATTGTTGCTTCCGTTCTTGCCACCCTCAGTGAAATTTTATTGATATTCGGTTCCATACCTCTTTTTTGGATTTCCATAGGATTATTCGGTTTCTTCACCGGATTCCTGTTCACCAATCTCATCACATCCATTTCAATGGTTTCTGAGGGGGTGACAAGAGAGCGCTTTCTGGCAGGTTATTCAATCTCCCTGAGCTTGGGCCTTGTCATAGGCCCTGCTATTGAGACAGAAACGTTGTCATTCCTCCCCTATTCATCTATTATCTTGGAATTCCTCCCATTTATGGTTGTGGTTTCGGCATTGTCTCTTTTCGTGAAATTTGGCGAGAAAAAGGGAAATATAGGCATTTCCGGAATTGCAAGAAATCCTGGATTCTTGGCATCAATTATTGCGATAACTGCCTATAATGTTCCATTTGCTGCTTTTACTGTTTTCATGGCAATATACCTTAGAACTGAATTTGGAGTGTCTCTGGTGTTTTCATTTTCCGTCTACATACTTTTTTTCCTTACCTCCTTCTCGACAAGAATTTATCTGTTTGCCCGCCCTTTGAAATTAATAAAAAAGCCATTATTCTTCCTGATATATCTGACAATAATTTGTGTTATTCTGATTCCAGTTTTGACAATTTTCAACAGCCTTTATCTGGTTCTTCTGGTAATAGCTATCCTTGGAATTCCCCATGGTGGGATTTTCCCAATCTCCACCATACTCTTGAGCCGGGGTGTTCCGAGAGAGAGCCTGAATGCAGCCAATTCTTATTTTATGTCCTATAATAATGTGCTTTTTATTGTGATTCCTGCCATATTTGGAGCAATTTCTTACTTGCAGAATGAGCTTTATGCTTTTGCTTATATGGCTATTGCCCCGATTGTTTCCATCCTGTTAATCCAGTTGAAATTCTCAAAGAATAAGCAGATGTTTTTCTCTTAATTTTAACATGAATGTTCAATAGTTTGCCTTGCGGAGTTTAGAAGAGAATCACGGTGGAGGAAATGGAAGTGAAACGTAGACTTCTTCCTCGTATACCTTAAATATTTAAAACGTATAGAACAGAAAACATGGAAATTATTGAACCAGACTCAAGAATAGCTGATTTAGTAGGGTTACTTTACATGCTGAACTATGTGTTCAAAAGTAAAACGGATCTTTTTGAGCTAGAAAAGGAGATGGAGGTCGATCTGGATGATCTCATGCCAATTGTCTATACCGCAACATCACTTTCGTTTATTGGAACCGACCAGGGCGATATTTGGATAACAGAGAGTGGGAAAAAATTCATAGGTGCTGGGCCAAAGGTCAGGAAGGAAATGCTTAAGTCGGTTGTCAAGGATTTTGAACCCTTTGCAACTGCCCTGCAAATGAAAAAATTTGAGTTGGAGGATATAAAAGAAGAACTTGAAAAAAAGGGAGTTCAGAAATACAATAGTCCCTCTGGATTCCATAACCTTGAGGTAACACTTATAGAATGGGGAGTATATTCCGGCCTAATCAGGAAAACGGAAGATGGGTTCGTTGCCGCAAGTTAGTTAAAGAACCTGTTTTATAACTTGAGTTTCGCAAAAAAAACAGGGAGAAAATTCATGCTCAAGCCGATCAACCCGTGATTTCTGTCTATTCTTAACCTGATTTCGGTAGTGCACCATCCAGTAACCGGTCAGGTGGTTCGATCCCCATCTCCTTCAGCACTCTTATTGCGTTTTGACCCTCACTCCTGAATGTCAGGGACATGCCGGGAAGTTCCACAGGGATAGCTTTTATCTCCGAAAGAGTCCTGCAGGCACTCTCAGTGGTCATCCCTGAAACGAGTTGTTTCTCCATGAGCCTTGACAGGAGGAGGGAAAGCACGCATACAAACACGTGTGATCTTATGCGATCCGATCGCCAGTGCCCCACTGGCCTTATCTCCAGGAATGACTTCATGGTTCTGAATGACCTCTCGATTCGCCAGAGCTCCTTGTATTTCTCCACAGTATCATCCACCGGAAGCGATGTATTTGTGATGAGAAGGAATCTTCCGGCAATCTTCCTGAGGATTCGAAGCTTCTTCATGTTCACGTGGTATGTGTCGCCTGAGAATACCAGGAAGGATTTCAGCTTCCTGAGTCTCTTCCTCCCCTCCTTCATTCCATGAATTCGCATTATTGACAGGGCTTCCCTCACCTTTCCCGAATACTCGAGGATATCTAATCCCTCCCTCTCTTTGTTAAGGACAAGGATGTGCCTGCGCTTCCCTGCCCTCTCTCTTTCGTCCTTTGTCATCTGATCCATGTCGATCTTCACCGGAACTTCACGGATGTAAAGATCCTCATAAAGATCGGAATCCTGGAATTCCGTTTCCATGATAACGGTTCGATAGGGCTGGTCCCACCTGTATGCAGCAGTGATATATTTTTTCGTATCCAGGAAGGAGAGGGATTTCTTCCTTCCGAATGCCCTGTCCTCGACGTATATTACGTCCTTCACGTGGAACTTATCCTCTATGTGTCGTACTGTAGGTTCGAGCGTTTGCGGATCCACAGTATTACCCTTCCACACCTCATGGTATATAGGCAATCCATCGGCCATGACCATCCCTACCACAATCTGTTCCTTGCCGCGTTTTTTATCGCGGGAATAACCGAATAATACCAGATCGTTCTCCTCCCTTCCCTCGAAATAGCTTGATGTCAGATCATAATAGACCCTTGATGTATCGGGCTGGAGCTTCCTGAATATGTCGACCTCGATCCGCTCCCTTGCCTTCAGTATATTATCCAGGCACCTGTACGGGTCGTCTTTCAGTATTTTCAGGTCTGACCATGGAAAGTAAGTCCTGGAGGCAAGTTCCATGAGGGACAGATCGGATCCTGGGTCGATCAGCCTTCCTGCTATCATAAAAAATGCCAGCTCCTTGTACCTGCCCAGGATTCCCAATGATCCGAGTATTCCCGTCTTCGCCAATATCTCCCTGGATGCGTATACTATGCCGAACTCCTTCGGGTCCCCCATCTTCATCCTTGAGATATCGAATTCTTTCGCCCTCTCCCTGTCCATGTACTGCTTGAATAATGCTTTGTACCTCTCTCGATCCGACGGATCATTTACAGGGCCGAGATGCTTTATCAACTTCGTTTTCTGCTTTCCATCCGCATAGTCCTTTTGCGCTATCTGTGCATACTCGGCGATCCTGAAACCGGATCTTCTTTTGACAAACCTCAGAAACACAATCTTGAATCACGAACTGGTATAAAAGAATAGTGCATCATTATGCACTATTCCAGATCAACGCTTTATCCGCTATAATACAACATAAAATCAAAAATCATCTGCGAAAGTCAAGTTATAATTACTTCAGATGCTGATTGAATTCAGGCAGAGTATATACCTTCCTCTGCCACGTACTTTTTTCTTGCCAGATCCATCATCTTACGCGTAAACAAAATTGAATATACGGCAACAATTATTGCGAAAAGAAATGAACCCCATGCAGAAAGGGCTATATTGCCATTAGCGGTTGACTGGTCAACTATCTTCATCAACCCAAATTGAACGGTAAGTGTCTTTCCTCCGGCAATATTTGGCCAAAATTCCCCTATCATAAGGCCTCCCCATGCACTGTTTATTGTTGAAGAGATGCCTACCACCAGATAAGGGAATGTGGATGGGATCACTATATACCTCAGCCTTTTAAAATATCCAAGGTTCAGGTTCTTCATCAACTCAGTATATTCAGTTGGCATAGCCTTGATTCCCATCCAGAAGCTATAGAATACGTAATAAAATGTGCTCATGAATCCCAGAACCAAAACGAAGAATTCATCGGTTAGGGAGCCGTAGATCGACGATATAAAAGGATACAACGCAAAGAAGAGAAATGGGAAATATGTTGGGACCGGATAGGCACTGAATCCTTGGATGATAGGAATGGCAGCAGATTCAGTCTTTTTGTGCGTTGCAATATAGTATCCGACAAAAATTGCGAAAGCGATGGATACTAGTGTTATTATTGCAACTCTAATATAATCATAAAGCAGGTTTATCATTAGATATGGTGTTTTCCCCAATAAATATCCCCATTCCCCCACTGAAATTGAAGTTACAATCATATAAGTTTCATACACTAATAGTGCAAGGATGATGAAACCCGCAGCTATTCCGATAACTGCATAATTCTTTTTTTTCCCTTCCACATAATATAAAGATTCATAATTGATATTCTTCCTTCTCCCTATTTTGTTGTAAGTAGCGAGTTTTCCAAGTGGATTTATTGAGGCAATAGCAGATGAAGTCGCGGATTGCCTCAACCTTGGCTTTCCTCTTCTGATTATCGGGACATCGGTATCAAGAGCATATTTCCCCACAGCCCTCTTGGCAATTTCCTTGAGGAGAATGACGATCAGAATCACAACGATGCCAAGAACTACTAACGTCACTGACACGAGAAAACTGTTTCCAGCCCTTACGTATTTATCCAGTGTGGAACCAACACCAAACGTCTCATATGTCGTAAGGCCAACTGTAAACACTTCACTTACCGTGATATAGAAAAAACCATCAGCTATACTGGGAAAAAGGTTTGCGGCAATCCTTGGTATTGAAAATGGAATATATACGTACCTCAGCCTTTCAAAAAATGAATAATTATAATTATCTGCAACTTCAATCATTTCCTTTGGGATGGTCTTAAAAGCCTGGTATTCCCCCAACCACAGATTCCATACAACCGCAGTGAACACCAGGAAATCTGCTGCTAGTTCTACACCTAGGGTTCCACCAATATTTGTTATGAAAATAACCAGTACAATGGGAAAAAAGGCTATTACCGGAACCGATTCAAAAACTTCACTTAAGGATATAAATATTGATTCGAACCACCTATTCTTGATCGCGATATATGACAATATCCAACCGCTCAGAATGGAAAAACCTATCAGCCCAAGAACCCTCCCCGTGGTCGCAAGCACTGCCAGTACAATTATGACTATGTCATTCAGAAGGTTTCACCTTTCCCTTCGTAAGATAATTGTATAGCATGTCGAGATGATTGTCGAATTCCGGTTCCCTGGGACTTCGTGGCCTGGGCGTCGTTATATCTATTTTTCCAACAACTGTAGCCGGAGAACCATTTAAAATTATGACAGAATCTGAAAGTTCCACTACCTCTGTAAGGTTGTGGGAAACCATTATCACCGATTTAAGTTTTGTTTCTGAATTAAATAAAATATTGTAAATATCCTGCCTTAGACCCTCTGCCGTGAGTTCATCAAGATGTGCAAAGGGCTCATCCATAAGTAATACCTGTGGATCTGCTGCCAGGGCTCTTGCTACTGCAACCCGTTGCCGCATTCCACCGCTCATTTCCTTTGGAAACAGCTCTTCAAATCCCTGAAGACCCACTATTTCCAACGCTTTCAGAGCCGTTTTTTCGGCATCCTCTTTGGTGATTCTTTTGTTTTTTAAAGAAAGCATAACATTTTCGAGGGCATTCATCCAGGGAAACGTCACTATTGACTGGTGAACCATTGCCACCAGCGGTGTTGGCCTCAATATTGGTTTGTTGTTGAGAAAAACCTGCCCAGACTCAGGCTTGATAAAGCCACCAAGCAGCCTTAATAATGTAGATTTTCCAACTCCTGATGGCCCGACTATAGATGTAAACTTATCTGATTCTATTGAAAAATTGATATCGTGAAAGACTTTGAACCCGTTTTCATACCTAAAGTCGAGGCCAGAAACCTCAATCGTTGTTCCAAGGAACCACCTTTCTCTCAGTATTTACTTATTATATATAGAATGTTACATTCGGAGGGACTATTACTCAATGTCTTCTTGAAAAGAGTTTTCTATAATGTTCACCAATCTTTATTTAAAGCTTCCAGATCCTTGAAAACTTCATCGTATATGCTGTACGGTTCCTCTTCTATCTTTACGTCATTTGAAAGCTTCAGGATGTTGTTTCTCAGATATGTCCACTGGTTTATCCTCCAAGTTTTCCCCTTGCTGATGGTTACTTCCTCTCTGCTGGTCATCAGGAAACCATATTCCTCAAGATTGTAAAAAATGTCACGCTCTGGAGGCGATAGAACATTGTCAAGTACATAATCCTCATACCCAAAGAATGAAAGTAGAAAGTTGCAGAGCTCAGAAACATCCTCTTTGGCCATTCCCTTTTTACCATAGGTATTATCAAGAGCTCTTAAGAGGATTTCCCTTTTAAGAACGGTCATATGAACCAACTCTATATTTTATCTTCTTATTAAACATTTGTTTGATGTCTATGGCGGCAATAGACTGCTAGACCTCTTTTATATACTGTTATTCGTTGGCCCCACTAAACACGTAGTTTCCAACTAATCGATTTGTACAACCAATTCTGGTGTACAGAAAACTCTCTGAATATCACGCAGCAGAGCAAAAATTTTGCTGAAGTGACCTAACGACCTTTTGCCGCCATAGTTTGATGTCTATGGCACTTCTATGATGATTGCTAAAAAAGTATATTTTACATTATTTTTTACTGAAAACCCCGGGTTTTTATGGAGCGCA
The DNA here is from genome assembly GCA_021806355.1 of Thermoplasmata archaeon. GTDB lineage: Archaea > Thermoplasmatota > Thermoplasmata > Thermoplasmatales > Thermoplasmataceae. The sequence goes on along the minus strand of JAJZXT010000085.1, from coordinate 8,083 downwards.
TTATGTATGCAGTAATTGATCCTTTATAATGGGGGAGCATTATTATAGAGTTAGAGTGTGTGAAAGCAGTGAAACTCTTAACTGCCAGAAACATGAAATTTCACCGTGCTACTCTGTGTCGATCCATTAATGATAGCCATAATTTAACGTGACAATGTCTAATTTTCAACCATTACATATCACGGATGTGTTTATTTCTATATTGTTAGTGTACTATGTCAATATCTGTCACGGTAGATTTAATAGAGAGAGAGATTCGGGATTCGTGAAAATAAGAAACAAACTTATAGGGATAACAGCGATCCTGATAGTGATCCTGTTTATTGGAATCGCAATGCAATCGTCAATTGTAGGAACTCAAACGGGTGGGAAAATTTTAAAAAATAAAAATGAACCCATTCAAAGTTTAAGTGTAAACGCGAAAGCATCAGTCAAAGAAACTCAAACGGGTGGGAAAATTTTAAAAAATAAAAATGAACCCATTCAAAGTTTAAGTGTAAACTCAATATCATATGAGAGATTAAGCGCTTCGCTCAACATGAATTTTGAATTGTATGTGTTGACTAATCACATCAATATTGGTAAAACAACTATTTCTAAAATGAACAACAATATGAAAATGGATATCATAAATAAATTTGTAAGCCATAACCCTACTGTTTTAATGGAATTAAAAGAACTTATAACAGCAGAGGAAAAGAGTTTTAATCTACAGAAACCTCCATCCATGAAAATGTACAATTTTATTATTAAACACGGGAATAAAACCATAGAAAGCTCGAAAATCTACAAACAAAATAACGAAATTTATAAAGTATCAAAAATTGGTTATTCTATTAAAATCAACAGCACGGAGTATAGAGAAACTGCAACTATTGTTCAAGCGCCAAGTGGTATGAAATTAATAGACCCAACTGTTATGGTTCAGATAAATTATCTATCTCATAATTTTTGGTGGATTGGAACAATTACTTTCGGTGAGGTCGACTACATCTATGAAAATTATATGTATAATGCACAATGGGAAGTAGGGTATAATTATAATGAGGCCTACAATCTTAAGAACACATTCCTTCAATTCTCTATTGGTGGTGCAGCTGTATCAACGGTTTTGACAACAGTCATCGGCCTTGCAGCAAGTGCAATTGGTGATTTAGGAACAGTTGTAAGTATTAGCACATTGGCATATGACGCAGCAGACTTAGGTTATGCGTATGGAGAAATTAGTAACGCATATGGTGCGGATTCAAACTGTCTTCCCATAGCAATACAAAATGATTACATCTGGGACTGGTATATTGGCGGACTAACCGGAAACGGCTGGGGAATCCATGTATATGTAGATAACAATGGATGGCAACAAGTACTCTATCCTCTATCGTTTAGTGGATTTGAATCACCGGGGATCTCTACATTTGCACACAACTTTCAATCAAAGTACTCATCGAATTGGCAATGGGTAGGTCTTTACACAAACTGAGGTACAAAATTGACACCCTCAATTATTTTTTTATTATATTTCGGAATTTTTTCCTTTTCTATATCGTTGATCTATTCGATATTTTCAATGAAAGTTCTATCAAAAACGGATAGATTTAAAAAATTTCTAGACGAGCCTTCCCCCAAAAATAGGTTGAGCAAATTGGTTCTTTATTTTTACTGTGCAGGAGCTGGCATTGAGACTTTTGGAATCATTTATCTTTACCTATTTTTAAATAACAATAATCCCGGATTAATTGGCATACAGAGGATTGACGCATACGGAGCATATTTAGGATTTATTTTAAGTTTTATTGGGAGTGGATTCCAGTTAGTGAGAGCACATCGAATAAGAAAAAAATTAGGTTTAAATCCTTGGTTTACCTGAAAAGCAGGAGTTAAACCACATATATTTTTCTACTACGTGTAAAAACATTACAATGACTGAAGTTTTTCAAAAAAGAGATTCAAAATACCCATCCACTTCAGTGTTTCGGTGTAAGTTAGTGAGAGGTTAAGTGCCATATCCTTCGATCGTTTCCAAGCTTTATATCGGTTCTCTCCACCATTGAAATGAAATTGAGGGGTTTCTATGACTTTTCCCAATACCCCCTCACGCCTGATTCCCTCAGGAGAACTACAGGAACCACAATGAGTCGCTACGAAAGAATCATTACGAAACCATAGCCCTTCGCCCTTCACTACCGTCTGTGCCTCACCAGAACAATATCCTTCAGGCTCCCCATTGAGCTGAAGATCTTATTCACATATGCCTTCTCCCAATACAACAAAACTTCCGTTAAATAATGCGTGAGAGAATTTACACTGCGCGACAGTGCTCATTTCGATATGTATACAGTATACAGGATGGTAAATAGGTCAAATGCTCTTGATGTTAAAGCCCTACAAAATAAAAAAATGTTGTTCTTTCGCTTTAATAAAACCTATTAAAATAACGAAGAACAAAGTTAGGCGTAACATTCATGATAGATATTTTTGTTATACATCCTGCAACAAAGATAATAAACAACATCAGTATAAAAGCGTTGCTTGTATCTATTTATGTATGTAATCTAGTCTGTATTAGGTCTTTTGCCGGGTTTCGGTGTCTCTAAGATTCCTGATTTTGTCCAGAATGGTATGATCATCTATACCAGTAAGATCACCCTGTTCCTTATGCAAGAACGCATCCCTTATAGCCCTCCTCATTATCTTTCCGCTCCTGGTTTTTGGCAGGGCATCCAGATGAAATATGTATTTAGGGCCGAATGATTTCCCCAGATCTATTTCCACTTTTGATTTTATTCCCGTCAGCACTTCACTATCAGGCTTTCCGGTATAGAATATGGCTATTGCTTCCCCCTTTATCGGATCCGGAATACCGGTTGCTGCGCTTTCCACAACGCCATTAACAGCATTCACTGAATCTTCTATTTCGTTCGGGCCTACCCTTTTTCCTGCTACTTTGATTACCTCGTCCGCCCTTCCGTAAAGGAAAAAGTATCCGTCTTCATCCATTTCAGCCCAATCACCCTGATACCAGACGCCCTTGAATTTTGACCAGTATGAATCAAGATATCTTGAATCGCTTCCCAGAATGCCTCTGGTCATTGAAGGGCAATGCGATTTTGAGACGAGATAACCAACCTGGTTCAAGGTATCTTTTCCCTCCTCATCATAGACTGAAACATTCATTCCCAAACCTCTGTATAAACATCTTGGTTTCAATGGCATCGCCGGAGTGGAGGCAAGGAAGCATCCGATAATATCGGTTCCTCCAGAAATATTGCATATTGGCACTTTTGAACCCCCATAGTGCTCAAAGAGCCATTTCCACGATTCATTGTCCCACGGTTCTCCAGTGGAGGCAAAAGCCTTTATGTGCGCGAATTTCCTCCTGACCCCTTTTGCTTTCATAGTTCTTACGAAAGTTGGAGATAATCCCAGAATCTTTATCCCGTTTCTTTCAACCATATCCCAAACCCGCTCCTCGTTTGGAAAATCAACTGCCCCCGGATAGAGGAATATAGCTCCTTTCAGGCCATTTGCCCCAATTATTGACCACGGCCCCATCATCCAGCCAAGATCTGTTATCCAGTAAAGAATATCACTTTCTTTGAAATCTAAATAATACTTAACTTCCTTCAATATGTTTACAGTCGCACCACCGTGGACATGGACCGTACCCTTCGGTTTTCCTGTTGTCCCTGAGGTATACAGGATAATCGCAGGATCCTCGCTATTCATCTTCTGTGAGGACAGGTATCCGTCAAAGTTCTCAGCCATATCATAGTCTATATCGTTAATTTCGTGGTTTCCCTTTACAATAAGCTTGAGCCCGGTTATTCCTCTTACGGTGTCTGCCATCTTAATTTTCTTCCCTTTCCTGACATATGACTCGACGGTGAACAGAAATCTTATCGAAGCATCCCTCACTCTCGTTTCAACTGCCTCTTTCCCATATCCTGAAAACATTGGAACAGCAACGGCGCCTGCCCTTATGATTGAATACATTGCTACTATGGATTCTGGAGCCAATGGCATAAAAATACCGATTCTTTCTCCACTGCCCACACCATTGCTTTTTAGGAATGCTGACATCCTTCCGGTTTTTTCATCGAGCTCCCTGTAAGAAATGGATATCCTTGATGCATCCTCATTCTCGCATATTATTGCCGGAGCTGATGAATCTTTGTGCTTTTCCACGCAGTTATAAGCCATGTTTATTTTGCCACCGGTAAACCACTTAGTCCATTCTTTACCGCCGGATTCGTCAATTATCCTGGAGTATGGTTCAAAGAATTGAATGCCACAATCTTTCACCACCGCATCCCAGAATGCCTCCCTTTCCAAATCCGCAAATTCATATAATTTTTCAACGCTCTCCTGGCCCAGCAACAGTGAGAGCTTGTAGATGTTTGTGGATTCGAGAGCCTCCCGTGAAGGTTTATACACTATTTCTTCCATGCAAATCAATCATATCTTCTTGGTATTTATTTTCTATTTTGTTTTTATTCGCTTGTTTCTTCGGCAATCTCCCTTTCCCTGCTAAGTATTCTTTCTCTGGTTAATAGCGCTAAAATAGCCATGATAAAGGTTGCAAGAGAAAACAGCAGCCACATCTCTATTGGAGGGTTGAAGAAAAATGTGAGGAAAAGAGTGCCCATGAAGGGTGAAAAAGTGCCAATTATGCCAAATATTGATGTAGTGAAACCAAAATATTCCCCTCTCCTGTCCTTTGGCGCTATCCTGGATATTGTGACAGAGAAGAATGGGTTGGTCATGCTTTCTCCTACCGTTAATATGACAACGTTAAATGCCAATATCACCAGATTCGCAGTTAATCCAAAGATGATGAAGGATAGGGAGTAGAATAATAGGCCAATGGAAAAACTTCTGACATACCCTATCCTTTCAGCTATCACATTTAAACGATATTGAAATAAAACAACCACAGCTGTGTTAATCGCATAAAGGACTGTTATAAAAGTCGTCTGGATTCCCAAAAATCTTGTCAAATAAAGAGGCAGGGTTGGAGTTTCCCATTGGTTTGCAAACAGCATTGAGATTGCCATTACCACGGTTATGGTTATCAGAAGTTTATCACCATATACCTTGAGTTTGTGGTGCGTATCTGTGTGCTTTTCAGTACCGATTGGTTTTGATTCCGGTACATATTTTACGAATATCATGAATTCAATAAGCGATCCGAAAGCCGGAACGATGAAGAAATATGAGGATTGAAATGCAGAAATCAATCCTGCCATAACTAGCCCCGCCCCGATACCTAAATTTCCAAGGATTCTGAGCGCACTAAATGCATCAAGTCTTTCAAACGGTTCAGTGTTGTCAGTTACGATAGCATTGATGACAACCCACTGGATTGAACTCAAGACTCCTGTTGAAATAAACTCAATAAGAATCAATATTATGCTCTGATTGAGAAATATTGAAATAAAGAGCGCAAAATAAAGGATTGTCACTAACAAGGGTACCATTAAGCTTGCTCCTCTCCTCCCCACTTTGTCAATGAAGGTACCTCCAATGATATTTATTGGGAAGGATATAGCTGACGAGATCAGGAAAATCAAGCCCACCTCGATATAACTGAGGTTTCTCACCTGTGAGAGATATATTACAATAATGATCCATGTTGGATATCTTCCCATACCCCTTATGAAATCGGCATATGCCATCATCCTGATTATTTTGCTTTGTGCCCTGATTTTTCCGATGATAAAAGATGTGGGTATTTCTTAACGCCTCTCTTTTCCGGATTCATTGCTACGATAAAAAACCGATTGAAAGCAAGGCAACCTTTTGAAAGGCATTAATAGGATGGGATAAATTCTGATCATTGAATGGAAGCATTTATGAAAGGGAACTGGTATCTATTCTCTCAGGAAAAAAAGACTCTATAAAAAAAATTGGCAACAGAATGGGTTATGAATCCCGGGAAAGCCTTGAGAGCCTCATAAAATCTCCATTTTATGTAACGAGGTCAGCAGGATCAAAAGGAGCCGATATAGTTGCAATCCGATACGATATTTCCATGATAATTGAGGTAAAGAGTTCATCGAGCAGCAACTTAACCTTTTCTTCTTCAAGCGGAAAGAACCAGGAACAGGCAATCAAGTTGAGCAGGTTATGCGAGGGTGCAGGCCTATTTCTTATCTATGCTTTCAGGTTAAAAAATGCAAAGGATGACCCATGGAAAATGTTCTCCATACCTGGCGAACCCAGAGGGAGATTCCGATCGTTATACTCAATTATCCCTAACGTAAAAATAACAAAAAATGATAATTTTATAATGCAATGGGAAGATGGTCTCCCACTGCACAGAATGATTTCCTTTTTGGAGAATCTTCAATCAGTTTAGAGAATTCTTTATGGCTCTTTCGATTGCCTCTACACCCATATCTACCTGCTCGTCTGTTATTATAAGAGGGGGAATCATTCTTATTGCGCTCTCACCGGTAGAAAGGAGGAGAACCCCGTTCTTGTAGGATTCAAACTCAATTTTATTTCTCAGTTTTGTGTCTGGTTCCCTTGTTCTCCTGTCTTTCACGAAATCTATCGCAAGCATTAGTCCCTTGCCTCTTACATCTCCTATAGAATCATATTTTTCTTTCAGTTCGATCAATCTCTTTTCCAGGTGCAAACCTCTTTTGGCTGCATTTTCGACGGCGTTTTCCTTCTTCATGGCCTCTATGGTTGCTACGCATGCAACGGATGCCAGTGCGTTTCCCCCAAATGTATTCGAATGAAGGCCCTGCTCCGGGAAATCAATATCAGCCCTGAATACTGTTGCTCCCATGGGTATCCCGTTTGCGATTGCTTTCGCAAGCGATATTATATCAGGAACAACGCCAAAATGTTCTGATGCAAAATATTTTCCAGATCTTCCGAATCCACTTTGAACTTCATCCATAATCAACAGCATGTTGTTTTCTTCTGCAAGTTTCTTAAGTTTCTTATGGAAGTTTGGTGGCGGAACAATGTAACCTCCTTCACCCTGAATGGGTTCAACCATTATGGCTGCAAGATTCTCTGGAGGAGCGTACATTTTGAATGTGTATTTCTCAATGAAGTCAAGTGTGAGTTCCGTCAGTTCATCCGGATTCTCGTATCCATCAATGTTGAAAACATTCCTGTAAGGATTCGGAAATGGAACATGTTCCACTCCTGGCATGGTTGGGAATAACCCCTTCCTTTGGATGGCCTTTGATGCCGTAAAAGACAATGCACCCTGGCTTCTTCCGTGAAAACCGCCTATGAAAGCAATAAAACCCTGTTTTTTCTTATTTATTTTTGCAACTTTTATTGCCGCCTCATTACTTTCTGTTCCGCTGTTGGTGAAGAATACCTTCTTGCTGAAGGTTCCGGGTGTGATTTCTTCTATTGCCCTTCCGGCATCTACCTGTTCCTTGTAATAGAAATCGGTTCCCGCAAAGTGCCATAGCTTCCAAAGCTGTTCCTCGACCTTCTTTGTGATATATGGGTGAATGTGCCCCATGTTGTTCACACTTATTCCGGCAGCGAAATCAATGAATACATTCTCATCGACATCTTCCACAAACACACCCTTTGCTCGCTTAGCAACAGCAGGAAGAGATTTCGTTGTCGTTGCCAGAAATCTTTCGTCATCGCTGATAATTTTTTTCGCGTTTGGTCCTGGCAGTTCTGTCTTTATTATGATCCTTTGAGGCACATCTTCGTTAATGTCATTTATTTTTTGCATAAAAAACCCCTTCTAAAACATATCTAATAAAAATATATAGGTTTGTGAATGTAAATCGAACTATATTTACGATGTTCGTCTTTGTCTTCCTTTTTATCATAATGAGCGGGAAAACCCACTTCTTCAGGGGTGGGATGAAAGCGAACACAACATGTAATAACCACGATACAATTACACAAATAGCATGTACAAAGCCTACAGATTCAGGATGTACCCCAATGAGGATCAGAAGATTCTCATTGAGAAGCATATTGGATCATGCAGGTTTGTGTGGAATCATTTCCTTGATATGCGAAATAGTCGGTATACGGAAACTGGAAAGGGCATGACATACAGGGAAACGGCATTGCTTTTACCCTCATT
>JAJZXT010000190.1 GCA_021806355.1 Thermoplasmata archaeon | reverse complement strand
GGCGAGGAATATGCCGATGAGGATGGATGGATCAAGACCGATAAATATGATCTCCATGTGGCAGACTACGAAAATGCCTTTGCAATAGGTGATGCGACCAACCTCCCAATATCAAAGGCAGGTGTTGAAGCCCATTTGGAAGCAGTAGTTGTTGCAAAAAATATGATTTCTCAAATGCAGGGAACAGGCGAGAGATATGAATTCACAGGGAGGCTGCAGTGTTCCATGGAAACTGGATATCATCAGGCAACCTTTGTGATCGGAACATACGATAGACCAATTGAAAGGATACAACCATCCCTTTACAATTATTTCCAAAAGAAATTAATGGAAAGGATATACTGGGCATCACTGAAAGGTGGATATGAGTGGTTGTTTAAATGGCATTTCGGGAAAGACTATTATAGAAAGTCCGGAAAAGAGAAGCCTCCGATGCAGACACCTAAAGTTCAGAATGTATGAACAGGTAACCTAATCTTCTTTTTTTATCATTATTTATTGCTCCTTATTAAGGCAGTTCAAAAAAAATAGATTTCATAAAATGATGAAATGAATGGGTTCCTCCCTTCTTCATATACTAAAATCCACCATAAGCCGATTTACTTGCTCTGTTATCCTTATTATAACCGGTATTCTCATTTACACACTGATATGAAAATGCAAATATCATTCATAAGTATGTTCCCGGATTACAAGTCAGCTTGATTTGTGTGAAGAATATTGACAATTAACACAACTCCAGCGAATGTTTATAGGAGACCTTTCAGATTGGAAATACATGAAAGAAAAAAGCAGCCTCAAATTTCCAACATTTGACTGTGTCATTTCCAATACTGTTGAGGAATATGATGCAGAAATGGAGAGATTTTTTATTACGAGAGCAAAGCTTGCCGTATCACTTGCAAGGCTCAGAATAAATGACAGCACATGGGCGGAGAATTATGAGAAGATGATGGGGTACCTGTCTGGACTTGTCAAGTCCATGATAGAACTCAAGGAGCCACCGTCCCATGAATTTCTCATAGGATTGTCTCTTGGTGACGAACTGGAGGATGACATGACAGAGAGGCTTCTTAGAACAAGAAATCCTTTGGTTGCGGATACCACCGAAGCAGCTTTACTCGTCAGGGATCTTATGTTCTGGTTTGTCAGAAACAGCAAAGACGGGAAACTTTCCAGGAGTTTTACCCCGGAGAGATTTCAAGGATTACCGTTCCTCAGACTTGCCCTGGTTTACAGGAGCGTAAACTTATCAGGTAAGTAAAATAATTAATGGTTGTATGAGAAATTTACTCACGCAATCAAATAATGATAAATTTTAAAAAGAACGGATTATCTTCAGTATAATGGATTCGCGTGATATTGATAAGTTTCTCGATACGAGACTTGTATTCAAGTATCACGGAAGCGGGGGTATCATAGAACATTCCAGTAAAGTGAATCACACTTTCCAGTCTGCGATACATATAGGGGAAGGAAACTTTGAGTTTTCCTATTTCGTCCCTGAAAAGATTGCAGAAAGCAGGGATATGGCAATCCTCATAGCTCAGACCAGTGCCAGAAAACGCGGAGATTTATATTTCGTAACCAACAATATAACCAATTCAAAATCATTGGATTCATTAAGATTGATACTCGAAGACGCCAAGTCATCAGTTCTTGACAACATATATGTGGAAAATGGAGCTTTATATTTTTCAATGAGGTTCAGCAGCACTGAAATGTCCAAGTTCTCAAACGTTCTGCTTAAATTCACAAAGAGCTTTGAAGCAGTAGAAGTGGCCTACCTTGGGCCAAATCCCGGACTTGAAGCTACCCTGATCCAAAATGAGCATAATACCGGCCTTACCAGAGCTGTATGGGAATACAGTATGCCAAAAAATTCCTTCATTAGTTCTCCAATAAATGCCCTAGGAGATGAATGGGTTTCTGATATCAGGTATATGACCAAGAATGATGTTGTTCCGCAGATTTTCAAGACTAAAGACAGCATTGAGGATCCAGAGAAATCAGGTTTCAATGTAATATCAGAGAAAGACCACATCTATGAACTCACATTCAGCAACAGAGGTTCCATGATTAGGGAATATCACAATAGATCCTACGAGAGAAAAATTGTAAGATTTGAGCGTCACCTTCATTACAAGGACGAAACGATGAAGGTCGACACAGTCATTCCAAGTGTCCAGACCAGAGACCTGCTTCAGGTTCTTTCCTTAGTCAATGAAAAGTACCCCGCATTCAATTTAAGACTTGTTTCAATTACGGAAATATAATTGGATTAGATGAATAAAAGCCACTATGCATCGGCTACTTTTAACAGCGACAATTCCCAGTCCGGAAATTCTTCAGATAGGGCCGATAAAGACGTGATATAACTGTCAACAAGAACTTCTGGAATGTAGGATAGGAGCTCAAGCTTCCCGTTTTCATATCTGAATGTACGGCAGAATCTCACGATCTTTGTGGCGTAAAGATTCCTGAAAAAGCCTTTCAGAAAGGAATTGTCCAGTTCAAGCTTTAATTGATATAGATTGAGTTCAGGATCAATCAAAATCATCCCTTTATCTTCGGGATTTGAAATCTTTTCATTTGTAATCAGAAGATTGAATGTACTCGTTCCAGTGGTCATGAAACGGGATTCCAGTACCCAATTATCAGTTAGTATGGAAAATGGATTACTTTTTCTATCCTTTTCCGGAACTTTTATCTGCCACCTGATCTCCATGAGATTGGTTATGTTCTTCACATCCTCAAGGATTGCAGGCAAACCCGGGTTAGGACCAAGATATTTAACACTGAATCCATCTATTTTTTGTGAGAGTTCCAGAACAACACCGGTTATTTTTTGAAGATCCGAGGAATGAAATCTGCACGATAGAAAATATGTTCCGCTGGATAGCCAGAGGTTGTCTGCAACCATAGTTCTGGATTCTTCTATGGCTGCCCTCAGGCCTTTGTGCAGATCCTCCGTGGCCATCCCGAAATTGGAGAAATAAACATTACCTTCCTTTGCAGCATTGGACTGGGCCGGGAAGATTGCAATTTCCCTGTTTGCAGCAAGTTCTTCCGGGATAAAGAATGAAAGTTCAAGACTGTCTTCCCCGAAGTGAAGACCGGATTGAAGGTCAAGTGAAAGCCTCTTGGTAAACTCAGCTACGGGAAGTGACCCCGAAAGTGAAAAAATAACCCTCATGTCCAAAACCCGATCTACTGCGTCGAAGTCCATGTGAAAACGAATTCGTAGAATCCTTTAAATTTTGCTACGTTGGTGAATATTTCCTGCTAAAATTTTGACAACTGTTATGTATGAAAACTTGGACCGAACACCTGTATAAGGGAATCCTGATCATACTTCAAACGGGATGAGTATGTCAGTTTAACATCCAGATCCGGAAATTCTTTCACTGTTTCTGCAACAGATTCTATAACCATGCTTCCGTAATTCTCAGGAATCAGCCCGCATATGCGCAAATTTTGCCCGTCGTATTCATGATATGAGTAAAACATAGGATTATAATGCTCAAAAACCAGCCTGGAATAGAGGAGATAAATTCCGCTTGTTATATTGGCACCATATATCCGATCTTCCTTTGAGATTTCCCTGAATACTTCACGGTTTATTGATGTGGGATCCTTGATACGGAAAATAAAATCATCTGTACGGGACTTGCCGGTATATCTGGCTCTCCTCGCCCAAGTTTTTGAAAACATTTCCTTCATTTTTTCTGATTCTTGGCGGGGTGGTTTTAGGGTCAGGGAACTTGCCACTATGTTTCCGGAGGTTTGAGCTTTTTCTATTATAAATTTTAATCCCCTGTTTGGCCCAATATATTCCGGAACCCCGTATCCAAACCTTCTCCTTGCATTAAAAATGAATTTTGAGACTTCCTTCATATGGCTGTGGTGAAAAGTAAACATGGTCTTGTGGTACCCTCCTTCGATATATTTGTAATCGATTGCCACCGAGGGAATTTTTATGAGTTCCCTCAAAGTCTCCATTTCCGGATAATCCTGTGAACTTATCTTGAAAACCATGTTTTGCCCAATTTCCGAAACCTGCATTTTCTTTATGAAAATACTATACTCATAATCTTTCTTCAGGAACGCGGGCACATTAATGTACTCTCCAACCCCATCATCGGTAAAATAAAGATGTTCAGAGAAGCTTATTGGAAATTTCCTTGATTCTATCAGGAAGGGAATGTTACTTTTTACAGCAAAGATGCACTGCATATCCCCAATAGGGTCAGGATCATTTGGGAACATCTATAATATTACGCTTAAAATTATAAAAATTTTTACCTTACTGTGAACATCCACCTAAAAAAGATTAGCTGATGAGAGCCTCAATGGCTTCACCATCTCCTGTTTCACTTATCTTTCTCTCTGTTTCCAGAGCCTGATGCAATAGTTTTGCCAGCTCTTTGCCTTTATTTGTGAGAGAATAGAAAACCTGAGGAGGGTTGGTGTCAGTGACTTTCCTCTCCAACAATTCCCTGGAAGTGAGAATATTCAATGCCCGTGAGAGGCTTGTTGAACTTATGTTCCTAAGACTCCCCTTGATCTCATTATACCTCATCTTACCATAATAATCAAGCCTGTGCAGAATTTGAGGTGCCCACGAGTGGCCAAGAAGAGACATTATTCTGTCAAGCCTCTCATCTTCCTTTTGGAATCTTGAAACGATTGATACCTCTACCATTTCTGTTACCTGATAACACTTGAGTGTCTTTCTGATATATTAACTTAGACCACATTGCAAATGCAAGGAGATATTATGATGATGCCAAAGAGTGAAGAATACAACTTTGAGGATAAAATAACAGATGTTGTGTCAAAGGTCAGGGAAGGCGTAGTTATGGTAACTGCACACCGCTACCAGGTGGACAGGTTTGGTGATGTAAAACCATTTGACGGTGCCGCCAGCGGGATCATTGTGAGCCCGAGCGGATATATTGTAACGAATCACCATGTAATTCAGGATCACCAGAACCTGCAGGTTACAACAAGCAACGGGGATGTTTACGATGCAGATGTAATAGGGAGTGATCCTGCAACTGATGTTGCGGTGCTGAAAATCAATGCGAGGGATTTGAAACCCCTAAAA
>JAJZXT010000182.1 GCA_021806355.1 Thermoplasmata archaeon | reverse complement strand
AATATCCCGCAATGCCCATGGCTCGTGTATTCGCACATGCACAGATCTGTAATAACGCCTATGCCTTTTCCCCTGAATATCGGCACTGCCCTCTGTATTATCCCGTTACCATTATACGCTTCCGTGGCTTCCGCGTCCTTGGATTTTGGAATACCGAAAAGGAGAACCCATTTGACACCAATCCTTTTCAGCATTGTTGCATATTCTTCCGAGGAATTCAGAGAGTGCTGGTATATTCCTGTCATAGATTCGATTTTCTTCTTTTCGTTCAATGATTCGTCTATAAAAACTGGCATTACCATATGCCCTATATCTATGGAGCTTTCTGCAACAAGATTTCTCATATTCTCGCTTATGCGCAATCTCCTGATCCGGTTTTTTGGATACATGAAAGAAGAGTTAACGCAAGAAATTAAGTTTTACCTTTCATCAAGCTGCCCCAATGAAAACCAATATATTATCTGAAGGCCGTGGACTCTCAAAATTTCAGTTTATTTCAGTCAAATTTATTATTGGCCATCCCTCATTATCCTTCCCCAGGTTCATGACAAACAGCTTATTTGTTCCTGATGAAACAAGTACGGAACCGGATGATTCTGAGAAATGTATGGTCAATCCTGAATAATGGCTGAGTTTTTCATAGTATTCATTATCAGCTATGATTACAACAATTCCCGTTATCCTGATTTCGTTTATTATGTTTATAAGCTCCCCTATGAAATTTGGTCCATATGTGAAAGAAAGGAAATCCGTTGAGAAAATGTAAATGTTTGGCCTGACTGAAGAAGACATGAAGAAATCAATAACTTCGTTCGGGAAATCGGCAAACATGCTCTTTCCTTCCAGGTTTATCACGTAAGGATTGGATCTCTTTGTTCTCTCAGCGGTTATATAATGCTTCAGGAGATCGGTATCGACAGCGGAAACCAGGGTTCTTGACGTCTCATAGCTGCTTGACGTGACATCAATAACACCCCGCCCTTCTGAGATCGTTTGCTTGATAAGATTATTCTTGAACAGGTTCACGGCGTTATCCATGATTTCAGAAATGTTCTTCCTGTGAAGAATCACGACGGTTCCAAGAGCCACCCCATCTTCTGCGTTTCCTGTCAGAGGCAAAAATGAAGGGTTGCCAAGCGGTACCTCATATTGCTTTATTGTCTTGGTTTCCGGCTTTTTAAGCCTCTTCTTAGGGTAATCAAATTCTGGCTGCGGAAAAACATTAAACCTCCCGTCCTTAAGAGAGTAAAGAAATGTTGGGTTTGACCCTATTGCCAGTCCCCTGAATTTCTCGATCCTCATCGTCCTAACCAGGTAGTCGCTCATGATCTTGTAGTCAAGGCTCACTACACCGTCAGCAAAGTATTCCAACTGCGCATTGCCTGTATTTTCCAGGATCACCACAAGGCCAGCCCCGGAATGTTCAACAAGGTCGTTCTGAAGAACGGAAAATAGTATGCCTTCATCTATTCCATATTTCTGCGCGAGGGCTTCAATCGAATCGAGAATTATGATGGGGTTGGTACCAGCGTTGTCCTCCACAAACGAATAAATGGCATTTATTTCCGGAATCACTTCCTGAATGTTGAATATGAGCCCGCTTGAAGATGAGTTGACCTGCTTTTCTTCAATCATGACCTCAAGTTTCTTCAGGGAATCTGTTTTGACTGATGTAAAGTTCTCCTTGAATTCTATTGTTTCCTTGTTAGATCTATAGGAAACCTCATCTATAAAATCAAAGATGTCTTTTAATGGATCATCGCTAAATCTTGAAGACAGGTAATGCACAGGGTTTTCCTTGTATACCATTCCTGTGAATTCAAGGGCAAAAGTAGTCTTCCCCGAACCTGGTTTTCCCTTAACCACAAGGGATTTTCCATATTTTTGATTGAAGAACTCCGAAAATAGCCCTAATACCTTATTATCTTTCATTGAACACCTATTTATTGAGATCGTTAACGGCTTTGTTAAGCCATTCCTCTGAAAATCTGGTAATCATTCCATATTGTATTTTCTCCATTGCATCCTCATCCAGCACCATTATAAAATAGAGATTTCTTTCAATTACTGCGCTCTTTAATTGCTCAAATGCGCGTGCAACCTCAAAAAAGGAGTGATAAATCATGAGCAGATCGAAAATGTCAATGAATATGAGGTTAGCCCCATCATCTATGATCTTTTTCTGTATTGTTTCCATGATGAATGAAAGGTTCGCCGGCCTGTTTCTTCCTGCCCCGATGCTATCCGTAACCCAGATGAAATTTTCAATGTTCAGGACTTCTGGAATCTCCATTCTAAAATTACTTCTTGAGATTACCAGAATCTTTTCTTTGTCGATGTTATCTGAAAACAACATTGAAAGGAAAAGCTTAGTTTTCTCAGGTTCCGTATGGTAGATGATTCCTGGGTACAGACCGTTCTTTGCTAGGAAAATAGAGGTGCTGTCTATTGACCTTAATCTTCTCACCTTGCTGTCGGTCATGGCAAGCCTCAATGTGATTCGCATTTCGTTCAGATCCTTTGTTTTTAGAACAATATTCTCAGAGCTATACTTTATGTAATCATCCAGTTCAATTTCTTTGTCCATGAATATAATTAGGTGATAATCTCTGGTGTTGAGCATTAAGAAATCTTTCAGATCGTCATCAATGGCTTTTGTTAGGTATATTATCAGGCTGGTTGCCTTTTCCCCGATGACTGCAGATTCATCAAATTTGTTGATAATTTTATATGGAATACCCAATGGTTTCATCAGGTTATTCAATATGTCAGAATGACTTCCATCTTGGTCATATAAAACTATCATTTCCCTTAAAGCATTAAGTCATTATTTAAATTTTCTTCGCTAAATTTTGATTTTAGGTGAGGAAAGTTTCGCAAAAGATAATTATTGCTAATACCAGATTCTAAGTGTTGCAATAATAGTTTAATATTTAACTAATGTGATAATTAAGCGATTATAGGTCTTATGGCGATCGTTATGAATCGATAAATAATGATGGTGAATGATTGTTATCCGCATCGTTTCTCATTGAAAACACTGGGTTGCAGAAGGCTTATAGTGTGGGGTAATACCCACACATGGCTATAATACCTCATATCTGAGTGCCAATTGTTTTGTACTATGATATTCTCTTCGAAATGTGAAATATCATGAATGAATTTTTGCAAAGCCTTACAGGTGGATACTCAAAGATTAAGTTCCTCAGATTTACGGTTCTGAGTTTTGCCCTTCTTAATGCTGCTGCACATCTATATGCCTCTCCATCATCTTTTCCCTACGTAACATTCTGGCTGGAGATTGAAGTGGCTGCCTTTATCGTCATAGGAATGGTCTTCTTGCTTGGTTTGAGAATATGGTATTTGCCCTCAGTGCTTTTTACAATGTTTAACCTCGCAGTTTACTTTCTTTCCGGTGTGGTCGCATTGCCTCCAATATCCCCTGTAGCACTTGCAGGACACATACAGTTCGCAAATTATTCTTTCGGAAGAGCTTTCTCCCTGATAGCATGGCTTTACATCATTATCGTGGGATTGATATCGATAAAGGTGGATAAAGGATCAAAATTGAATGACCTCATGAAGGAAGATAAAAGTTGATCCTTTGATTTTCCTTTCAATGGCGTGAATAATTAAGTTGAATGCAAGTTTGAATGCTGACAAATAATCATTCAATAGATATTTGAATTAAAATAGAATAATGAAAACATGAAACTTCATATAGACGGATGGCAAACGAATTTAAGATTCTCAGCTGCCCATTTCATACCGGAGCACGATAAGTGTTCAAGGCTCCACGGCCACGATTATGGCATTAAATTGAGTTTGGAAGGGGAAGTAAAGGAAGGGATCCTTGCGGATTTTGGCGTGATCAAAAGGAATATGAGAGAACTGATTGCCCCCCTGGATCACAAGCTTCTGTTGCCCTCAAGAATGAAATATTCGAAGTATGAAATAAAGGATGATTATGTCCACATTTCATATGGCGAGGTCCGGATGACCATACCGGAACAATTTGTTGCCTTTGTTGATACGCAAACAACATCCAGCGAAGAGTTGTCTGTATATCTTGGCACAAAACTGATGAATGCATTGAAGGATGAAAAGAATGTAAAAACCTTGTGGCTATCCGTTCAAGAGGGACCAGGACAGGGTGCTGAATGGAGTGGGCACTTTGACCATTGAACATGAAAAAAAGGGCATCGTTCTTCTTTCGGGAGGATTGGATTCAGCTACCGTTGCTGCAATCGCGCTTGAAAGAAACTATCATATCATTGGACTTTCCTTCGATTACGGACAGAGGCACCGAATCGAACTTGAGATGTCAAAAAAACTGGCAAAACACTATTCCATAGAACAGAAAATCTTTAAGATTGACCTTACCCAGATAGGTGGGAGTTCACTTACATCCAACATCAAGGTGGAAGAGGGAAACTTGCAAAGGGACAAAAACGAGCTGCCCAATACTTATGTCCCTTCAAGAAATATCATGTTCATAACAATAGCTGCCTCACTGGCAGAGACCATTGGATTTAACACCATATTCATAGGGGCAAACGCCCTTGATTATTCAGGGTATCCGGATTGCAGGCCTGAATTCTTCGAAGCAATGACCAGAGCCCTTAATTCCGGGACGAGGATAGGCATTAATGAGGAATTTCATATTGAAGTTCCACTCCAAAAATTAAGGAAATCTGAGATAATAACTATAGGTACATCTCTGGGTGTTCCATATGAAATGACACATTCGTGCTATGAGGGAAACAAAAAAGCATGCGGAAAGTGTGACTCGTGCCTCTTAAGGCTGAGAGGATTCATGGAAGCGGGCATCAAGGATCCTATAGAATATGATTTTTTGCCTGATTTTTATAAGCAGGTGAGCGTGAAAACCAACGACTGAAGTCGTTGGATGAGAGCGAACACAACATGTAATAACCACGATACAATTACACAAATAGCATGTACAAAGCCTACAGATTCAGGATGTACCCCAATGAGGATCAGAAGATTCTCATTGAGAAGCATATTGGATTATGCAGGTTTGTGTGGAATCATTTCCTCAATACACGAAATAGTCGGTATACGGAAACTGGAAAGGGCATGACATACAGGG
>JAJZXT010000062.1 GCA_021806355.1 Thermoplasmata archaeon | reverse complement strand
TTGCATGCATCACAGTGGTATGTCCGAACTGAGAGTTCCAGATCATGCTTTGTGTTTCCGCAACGGGAACAGAGTTTCGATGAGGGATCGAATCTGCCGATCTCAATGAGTTCGGCATTTCTCCATTCCATTTTATATTCAAGCATTCCCTTGAACTGTGACCATCCCTGATCTGTTATGCTCTTTGAAAGATGGTGATTCCTTATCATGCCCGATGTGTTCAGGTTCTCAACCACAACGGTACCATAGTGCTTGACTATCGCCGTTGATACCTTGTGGTTGAAGTCCGTTCTTGTATCCCTTATCTGCTGGTGTATCTTCTGCACTCTCACGATCTGTTTTCTTCTGTTCATTGATCCTTTCTTCTTTCTCGATAACTTCTTCTGCTGCCTCTTCAGCTTCTTCTCCATGTTGCGGTATGAGTTCAACGGTTCTACCTGCAATCCATCCGACAGGGTTGCAAACGACTTTATGCCCATGTCTATGCCTGCTGTACCGCTTCCTTTCTCCGGCGTTTCATCGAATTCGTACTGTATAGATGCATAATAACGATTAACATCCTTTGTTATGACCACTTGCTTTATCTCAACTGGGATTGCGGTCTTGTCCCTGTATTCAATGCCTTCCATGAATTTTGGAATGATCATCCTGTTTTCAACTGCCTTGAAACCGGATGGCACGATGAAATACTGGTTATCCTTCTTTGAACGGAGATTGGGATAATCTGTGTTATACCTGAAGAATGACTTGAATGCCATGTCCAGTTTTACAAGAGAGTGCTGGAGACTTTGTGCATTGATCTCATACAGCCAGTCCTTTTCTTTCTTGAGTTCGGTGAGCATTTTCATGGTATCGAAAGCAGTTAGACCCTTCTTCTCTTCATTCCTGTGATCTGCATGGTACCTGTTCCTGATCTCAAGAAAATAGTTCCAGACAAAACGGCAGGATCCAAAGTGCTTTTCCAGAAGCAAGGATTGTGCTTCATTCGGGTATAATCGCACTTTTAGAGCCTTAATCACTATTTACACAAACACATTATAATTAAAAAACCTATCACAATTCATCCACATCGCAAGCTCAGTGGCTTTCTTGCTCATTTAGTTGTAAGATTTCCATGGATTATTGCATTTGTTTCTTTCGCGGAATTTTTCCATAAACATCTCCTCAGGAATCATGTCTCAAACAATCATAGCTTCAAATCCCGTTGTGATAATTTCTGGATTCTCTCGCATTAATACCATTGGGAATCGAGTACATTAATTTTAAAAACAATCTTTTGTTTAATATGATTGGAATCCCTTTTCTGAGCATGGTTCTCTTTAGAGAGGCTTTTCTTGACTCATTCACATCAGAGAGATCCGCAAATACCATATTCTTTTCGTCATCAACAAATTCCAGCATCTTTTCATATTCCAGCGTGTTGAACATTTTAATTCTCTCGTCCTTGGCAAATATGTGTTCAAGCGAAAGGACATCATCTTCACAGGCATAAACCACTATTTTAGCATCAGAACCTTTTCTCATGCCATAATAAGTGCCTATTTTTGACCACAATTCTTCCATTGTCAATCCAGAAACCATTACTTCTCCGGTTGACCTCATTTCCGGCCCAACGGATATGTCTTCTTTCTGGAAAATTTTAAATGGAAATATGGGTATTTTTGCAGAGAATGAAACAGGTTCCCAACTTTTTTCAGGCAGGTTCCCGAAAAGGATGGCATCGATCCCAAACCTGATCCAGTCAATACCGGTCGCTTTGCAAATGAATGAAAATGATCTGCTAAGCCTTGCGTTCAACTCTATTATCCTTATATCGTCCCCCTTAACCGCTAATTGAAGATTGCTGAACCCCTTGAGAGAATAAAATGCAGTTAACTTTGAAAGAATATTTTCAATTTCACTCATCGTTTTCGCATCAACCAGATTCGGTCCCGTTAAACTCACAGCGTCACCGGAATGTATCCCCGCCTCTTCTACATGTACCGAAACTCCGGCAATCTTGTATTCTTTCCCGTTTGAAATGAAATCAATATCCATTTCATCATAATTTTCTAAGAATTTATTGGCCAATATTCTTCCAGAAACATTGTACCTCTCATATTCGTTTACCACTTTATTTAGTTCTTCTCTACTTTCAACAACCCTTACTGAACTCCCACCTATAATGAAGCTCGTTCTCAGTATTACCGGGAATCCGATCTCTTCAACCTTGTTCAATAATTCATGCAAGCCATTACAATCACGAAACTCTGTCTGGGGGAGCTTCAGTTTATTCATGGCATTGCTGAATATCACCCTGTCTTCTATTTTCCCAATATTTTCCGGGGATGTGCCTAGAATTATCTCCTCACCAAATATGGCGGCAAGATCTCCTGCCATATTTTGACCGGTCTGGCCGCTGAACTGTATTATAACCCCTCTTGGCTTTTCGTATTCAATAATATTGGCAATATATTCAAGTTTCAAAGGTTCGAAATAGAGCCTCCCAGAAACATCATAATCCGTGGATACAGTTTCAGGGTTAGAGTTGATCATTATCGTTGGTATATTAGCCCTCTTAAGGTGAAGCAATGTTTTTACTGATCCAAAATCATATTCCAGTCCCTGGGATATCCTGTTTGGGCCGGATCCTATTATCATTACGGAATTTCCAGGCGATAGCGGTGGAGCATCGTTTTTTTCAAAGTAAGTTGAATAGAAGTAACCTGATCTAGAATTGAATTCGTTAGAAGAGGTATCTATCATCCTCATGCTAGAATTTATCCCTTTCTCAATCCTGATGGCTGAGATTTCCCGTTCACTCATTTTGAAATATTTAGCAATTATAAAATCGGGGATGCCCAGGTGCTTCATATGCTCTAGTTTTTCAATATTCACCCTGGATTCTTTCATCATCGAAATGGCCGAATTGAGCCGGTTAAGTATTTCTATATCCCAGCCGCTGTATTCAGAGATTTTATCCACGCTTATCCCGGCATTCAGGGCCTGTATGATTGCCCTTAATCTTAAATGCGTTGGGTTCTTCAGATATTCTTCCAGCTTGTCCAAGGAGATATCCAGATCAAAGCCAAACTGTTCATCCTCAAGGGAGGCAATGGCTTTGAACATTGCCTCTTCAAACGTTCTTCCTATTCCCATTACCTCTCCTGTAGATTTCATCGATACTCCTAATGAGATATCACTGCGGAATTTTTCAAATGGCCACTTTGGAATTTTGACTGTCACATAATCAAGAGATGGTTCAAACGATGCAGAACTGCTGCCAGTTATGGGGTTCTTAAGTTCACTGAGAAGATAGCCTATGCAGAGCTTAGTAGCAATCCTGGCAATCGGATAACCGCTTGCTTTTGATGCAAGGGCGGAAGATCGGGAGGTTCTTGGGTTAACCTCAACAACATAGAACATTCCCTTTTTTTGATCAAGTGCGAATTGAACATTGCACGCACCAATAATATCGAGGGATTCAGCTATTTTCAATGCATGTTCTCTCATGGAGTAATATTCAAAATCATTCAGGGTCAATGACGGTGTAACAACAATACTTTCACCTGTGTGAATACCCATCGGATCAAGATTTTCCATGTTACACACGCAGATTGCATTCCCTGAACTGTCCCGGATTATCTCATATTCAAGTTCTTTCAGCCCAAGAAGGGATGCCTCAATCTCAATCTCACTGATGTCACCATCTGAAAAAACCTCATTAAAAAAGGCTACAGCTTTCATCTTATTCTCAACTATTCTTCCCGCCTTCCCACCGAGGCTGAATGAGGTTCTTGCTATAAATGGGTAAAATTTGATGTGCTCCGCATCATCTTTCCAGGTGGAGCTAGTTATAATTGCAGAGTCAGGGATATTTTCTCCCAAGGATATCATCTTCTTGTGAAATTCATTTCTGTCC
Source organism: Thermoplasmata archaeon (assembly GCA_021806355.1). Taxonomy (GTDB): domain Archaea; phylum Thermoplasmatota; class Thermoplasmata; order Thermoplasmatales; family Thermoplasmataceae. The sequence continues at coordinate 1,224 of JAJZXT010000062.1, read as the reverse complement.
TCTGCATTTCTTATGTTATCTGGTTGTGTTCCCAGAACATTCAGGCCATATTTTTCAATAAGACCCGCTTTCTCTATTTCCATAAGAAGGTTGAGGGCGGTCTGTCCTCCCATTGTGCAGAGCAAGGAATCAATATTTTCTTTTTCTATTATGGATACTATTACATCAAGTTCCATGGGTTCAATATAGATACTGTCTGCAATTTCATAGTCAGTTTGGATAGTGGCAGGGTTTGAGTTAAGAAGAACAGTATATATTCCTTCTTCCCTTAGAGAGCGGACTGCCTGGGAACCAGCATAATCAAACTCAGCAGATTGTCCTATAACCACCGGTCCAGATCCGATAATGAGAACTCTATAAATTCCTGATTTCTTTGGCATGCAGACCTCCAATTTCTTTCTTTAAACGATTGAATAAATTACAGGGATCAAATGGGCCAGGGGAACCCTCAGGATGATACTGGACAGAAACTGCTAAACCCTCCCTGTCTGATACCATTTCAACAGAGCCATCATTCGCATCCCTCTGAATCACTTCAAGAGGCGTGCCGAAGAGACTTTCCTCCAATACCTGAAAATTATGGTTATGTGAAGTTATGAAGGTTCTGGTACCCTCAATAATTGAGTGATTCGTTCCATGATGCCCGAATGCCATTTTGGACGTTGAGGCGCCAAGGGCAAGACTTAAAACCTGATGTCCAAGGCACACCCCATATATTGGAATTTTTCCATAATTCAACCTGATAAAATCCCTAACTCCCTCGAGGGATTCATCTGAAGGGTCTCCAGGGCCGTTCGATAAAAATATGGCCCTGCATGAATTCTCAAGCTTACTGAAATCGAAATCAAATGGAAGAACATGTAAAGGAGATATCTTTGCCACTTCCCTTAAGAGGGATGTTTTTGCCCCCATATCAACAAAAATAATCTCTTCGTCTGCATATGAGTTTGTATGATAATCAGAAACCGGGGAAAACTTTTCCAGAAGTTCCCTTGTATTCATCACGCCAAAATCAATCTGTGGATACCTTGAATTAGAAATGATGCCCCTCATAACCCCCTTATTTCTTATTAGTTCAACGATCCGACGTGTATCAACACCCATGATGCCGGGAACTCCATTCTCTCTTAATAAAGTATCAATTTCTACAAAAGCGGCGGTAGATAATCCGGCGCATTCCTTAACCACAACACCTGATGCTGCAATAAATCCGCTTTGCCTAAT
>JAJZXT010000196.1 GCA_021806355.1 Thermoplasmata archaeon | reverse complement strand
AACATCTCCTGGATCATCGTCAATATATTCTCCTCTGTGTTTACTTTCTGGGCCTTCCTGCTTGGTTTGCCGTTTGATCTTGGTGGCCCATTCTATTCGATATTTCTGTTCACACCATCAATACCTTTCTTTGTGGCTGGTGCATACGCCCTTTATTTCGAAGGGCTATTCAAGCCAAAGGATCTAGTACTTCTTCCTGCGCTATCATATATAGGTGCATGTACAGTTGTTTTAGGGGCTTATGGATTCATGAGCGGATTGCTTGGAAAGTCCGGATATTTTTACAGAACCCCTAAAATGGGTGCAGAAGAGAAGGAAGCAGAGGCCATGAAGATCAGAGATAAGGTGGATATCCCGCTTCTTGTTTTTGAATTTGCTGTGGCAAGCCTTGGCTTCATACTAGGGGTAATGATGGCCCTTTCAAGGAATTTTCTTCCTGCACTTACGCTCTTTGGGTTCGCGCTTGTGACATTTAAGTCAATGAATCTTAAAGATATTGGATTTGTCAGGAAATTGCTTCCTGGACTTATTAAAGGGTAAGTAACCAGACAGATTCATTGAATTCTTTTCTACCTAAAGAAAGGTTATAAATCCGACATACATATCAAAAATAGATATGCCAATATATGCCAATGATGAGCATCAGCTTTTAAGCAATGATTGCACACTCCATGATGGGGATGCAGAGATCCAGGATGGTACCCTGTATCTTACTGACAGGAGACTCATATATGAAAAGAAAGGAAAAAGGGGCATAATTCATGCTACACCGGCAAAGATATACCTGGACATCAATCTTCATGAATTGAAGAATGTTACGACCGCAGTTCCATTGCTCTTTGGAAAGAAGATACTCTCAATCGAATTCGAAAAAGACGGCACTGCCAAAAAATATGATTTCCAGTTACCTGACCCGAAGAAATGGGCAGATGAAATTTCACGATGGGTCTCTGATGCCAGGAGGCACCATGAGGACAGCAAGAGCAGGGAAGACGAGGAAAAATACAGGCGGGATCTTCAGATGGCAAAGGCAAAAGCACCCCGTACGAACATAGGCATGGCGTACTTTGGCAAGGATTCACAATCCTCAGGCCAGAGTGGCCCGAAAAAAGTCGAATCAGAGCAGGGTGGAAGCGAGCAGACAACTGAGCTGGATCAGCCAAAGGCAGTACCCCTCGTATGCCAGAGCTGCGGAAACGAGGTTGCTCCTGACATGCGTTTTTGCCCACACTGTGGGGCAAAACTCTAAACTTATTTCCACATAGTTTATGGCTTCCTTGCCTCAGTATCGAACCTTGTCAGAATCAAATAATCATTCCATTTCTTTGATATTTCCTCTATAAGGTGATCCATCTCCTGGAGATTCTCGTAATAAAACAGTGAAGAAAGGATATTTCCTGATTTCAGGTACAGAAGGTATCTTTCGCCAAGGACCCCTTCATTCAGGGAATTGTAAAATTCCTGCTGACCCAATTGAGAACCTAGGATCAAAATGAAAAGATTGAACCCCTTTATGGAAACCTGATTTAGAACCGGGTATGCGTAAACCAGTTTCTTAGAAATAATTCGATCTATTTTCCTCCGGGCTGTCCTCAGATTGATTCCCATTCTTTGTGAGATCTGGCTGATCTGGACTTCATATATGCTTTTATACGCTAATTCCCTGAGAATTGGAATATATCTTATATTTTCGGTTTCCGCTTTCTCATGGTCAGGAGGTCCCAGCATCACCAGACTGTCATTTCTTTTCCCCGACATGAGTCGAGAAATCTTAACGGAATCTTCACGCGAAGTATCAGTTAAGGACATCGATATAACGCTTTTCCCCGGTGACATTATTTCTGCAAAAGAACCTCCAGTTGCATAGATCCTTCCGTAGTGCACAGTTTCAACAAATGGATAATCATCTACCTTCTTCCTCATTTCCTGAAAATCTTCATAGGTTCCGTTCGGAATTATGGCAGTGGACTTTCGGACTGCGTTTTCCGATGGCATGAATATTACTCTTCTTACATATCCGTTCTGAAACAGATTGTTCCAGGATCTGTATATCCTCCCAGGCGATATGAATGAGACCTTGGAGATATGGTTGGGAGTTGGCCTCTGCGAAAAACGGTGGTTTTCATTATTGGGCCAGTTCCATGATCTGAAGATGGTTCTTGTAGGAATATCCACATTAAGATATAAATGGAATGACAGATAAATTTATCCTATGTCATTTTTGCATCATTTTTCAATAGAATATCAAAATGAACAATCCTGACATTAAATATTTAAGGTGATAGAGAGGATTGAAATTTCACTTTGTGGGATTAATATTTTTAGTTTTTATTGCCGGGCTTTTATCTGTTCTGGCCCTTAAAGTCTCTTCTATAAACTATGCTGTAACAATGGAAGCATTTACAGTTGTTCCTCTACTGGTTCTTATAGTATTATTTTCACTTTTCCAGATATTTCTAAGAAAACTTAAAGAAAAATCAAGGCTTTAATTAATATAAATTATTTTCATTTAACCTTATCATTTAAGCTTCACGGGAATAATGTTGATGAATTATTTTGGTCCAGCTAATGTTTTTGTATTTAGATTCTAAGTTTTAATATGTAAAATGTCATAAATAATTACAATTGTCATTTTATACTCTAAGTTTGCCAAATAAATTTTTTATTTTTATTCACTGTATCAATTGATTGGGAGAAAGAGCCCTTGAAATACTTCATACTTAACACAGAGAAGCGTTCCTTGTTAAAATGTCTGTTTCCAAAGAACAATCGATGCAGTGTTCCACAATGGAAGTGATGAGTTTGAGAAAGTATCCATCCTTGGCGAAGATTGTTTCAATCCTTCTCCTTACCGCATTAATACTGACATCAGCGACCGCTCTTACTTCACGTGATTCCTCCGGGCACAAAACTGTAAACCCGGTCTTAAATTACAATGAGCAGATTCTATCTCCTGTCTCCTTTGGCGGTAATCCAGTTCTTAGTATAGGAACGCCCACCACCATATCGGGAATAGATGGACCAAATGCAATGACCTACGACCCAAACAATGGTTATACCTATGTAGCAGACTTCTCAACGGACAGTGTTACTGTTCTCAACGGTAACAGCCAGATCACGACATACCCGTTACGATCAGGTTACGAGGCAAATGGAATATCCTACAATTCATATTATAATGTAATTTACGTTTCCCTTTATTCTGCATCATCTGGGGAGGTGGCTGAGATATCCCCGTCCACTGGAGATGTTCAATCCTACATTTATCTGGGAAACGCAGGCGGAGCTGCAGGCATTGCATCGTTGCCGGATGGATATACATATGTTTCACTTTCTTCCAGTAATTATGTTGATGTTATACATAACAATGTTAACTTTACAGACATAAAGGTACCAAGGGGGCCGGAGTGGATAGGATATGATCCTATAAACGGATATGTTTACGTCATATCTACAGCTTCTAGCCCTGCAACTATAAGCATTATCAATCCCTCATCTAATTCAGTTATAGGATCGTTAAGTTCTCCCGTCGGAACATTAGTTTACCAAAATGGAATGATATACGACTTCGGAACGGCAGCTTTGCAATCTATAAATGGTTTAACAACAACAATTCCTCCAATGGTAAGCAGTGAAAGTGAGCCTGTTTCAAGTTATCCTTATGCCGCATCAGCCGGCCCAGGAAATAATGCATTCGTTGCTTTGAATGGTACAAATAATGTGGATATTATGGACCTTTCAGGCTCAGAATCATATAGTTTAGGGATTGTTTCTGACCCGGGTACATCACCTCAGGGAATATTATACAATCCGATTGCGGGTTATCTCTATGTTGCTAATTTCAAATCTGATTCTGTAGATGTATATTCTGTTCAAGTCCTGGAGAAGGTGACATTTACAGAGTCTGGCCTGCCTTATGGGACCGAATGGGGAATTACTGTAAATGGAGAATCCAATTCATCCTCAACAGATTCGGTTGCCTTTTACCTTGAAAATGGATCTTATCAATATACGGCAACAACCCCGATAGATATTGATGGGTCATCATATCTCACTACCTCGTCCGGGACAGTGAACGTGGATGGAACTACTGGCGTGCAGGTGGATTACCATCAGAGCGAATTTACTACAACTTTCATTGAATCCGCACTACCTTCTGGAACAGAGTGGAGTGTGACTTTCAATGGAAATACACAAAGCTCGACGGGCACTTCAATATCCTTTTCAACTCCGGAAGGAAGTTATTCATACACTGTAAACCCACCTGCCGGATATAGTGCCAACCCTAATAGCGGCACAATCACAGTTTCGGCTTCATCAGAAATTTCTATCTCCTTCAAAAGTACAGCTACAATGTATGCAGACCTTAATTTCACTGAATCCGGACTTCCAACAGGGACTACATGGTATGTCAATATCGCAGGAGTTTCAAATTACAGTTATGATCAGCCAGAAATAAGCCTGATACTTCATTCCGGGGTTTACTCTTATGAATTCTATTCTCCGGGATACACGGCTTCCCCCTCATCAGGAAGTGTTGATCTGACCTCGAATGAAACTCTGAATGTGCAGTTTACCGCGAATAGCATTCCTACATATAAACAGACTTTCAACGAGAAAGGATTGAATAGCGGTGAGAAATGGTATATACAGATATCTGGGGGAGCAAACTTCTCCTCCAATACTGACAGTCTTAACATAAGCCTTCAGGCTGGAACATACAGCTACAATGTATATTCAGTTGGATTTTCAGCTTCTCCCCCGTCAGGGGTTTTTTCTTTGCCATCATCCACGGCCATCGACTTAACTTTCAGTCCCGAGATAATTAAGCAGGAGAACCTGACATTCAATGAGAATGGCCTTTCCCAGGGGTACGAGTGGTATATCGAAATAAATGGCAGAAACTTTTCATCAGTGGACAATAACATTACAGTCGCTCTCCCTCAAGGTTCATACACGTACACAGCATATGCCTTTGGCTATACATCCCATCCACAATCTGGTACTATTGCTGTTCAGGATTCTCCACTGTCTGTCACCATCCAGTTTACATTTGTTTCATTTACAAAAAACGAGACAATGGTTGTTTCTTATGATGGGGAACTTTACAACTTTTCTTCTGATGTAAATTACA
>JAJZXT010000024.1 GCA_021806355.1 Thermoplasmata archaeon | reverse complement strand
TAATTGTTTCGAATAAATATACGCCATACATGGCATGATAATTTCCTTATGCGTAAATTTAATAATCCAACATGGCTGAAAGAGGATGGCAGACTATAACGCTCCCAGTTTCCCTTCTGGAAGAGGTTCAGAAAATCCTTGACAGCGATGTTCTAGGTTACAAATCCCGTTCCGAATTCATTAAGGAAGCAATTCGCCAGAGGATCATAGACCTCATGAAGGCTGACCTCTATGATGGATGAACTTTTTCAGAAATATTTTGCTCACTTATAACGGGTTTTTTCGTGCCTTCTAAGCCATCAGGTATTATTACACCTTCATGCACACTTGAATGCAAATTTGGTTCTTTTTGGTTTACTTTATCAGTATGTCTATTGGCATTCATAGCATCTCTTTGAGCTATTGCTTCAGGTGATAACTTTCTGGGACCTCTTTTTCTTATGAACGTTACTATTGCAGCCACTTTTGGAAACATTTCAACTGGAAATATGAAATCCATTTCCTCATCCGATATATAGATGGTTTTGTTCAGGAGTGTTCCAAGTGGCCTCCATTGATTCTTCTTATCCTTCAGGTAAAGCCCAAGTTCTGTTTCACTGTACTTGTACAGGTGTGATGGCGTTGTAAACTCTGGTGGATCTGAAATAGATCCCTTCACCCGGATCATTTCTGCATAACTCTTATCTGATGTTTCAATGTAATCATACTCCTCTGTCCTTTCGATCCTGTAAGGGCCCAGTTGTGAAAGGGTGAACATGGTTAATTCACACTCACTGTTATGATTGCTGACTTGTTGATGATCAGTGTTCTTTTATTTTCAGCTTCCAGTGGCATGGAATATTGGCCCATTGACCTGGCTATGCCTTCCCCTATCCTGCGATCATTCATTGTTACTGATTTCCTTTCATTGCTGCAATTCAATGGGCCAGGGTTCCTGTAATTCCTTGAACCCTGTTCATGGTTGTCATGTGTATCATGCCTTTCGTTGTATGCGTATTTCTTCATATCATTTCTTTGTGTTCCGTACATTATGCTTTCACTCCCCTTAATATTGTATTCAGACAATTCCTCAAAAATGTTGGATCATGCTGAACAATTTTATTTGCTATCTCTTTCATGCTGTTCATTCACACATCTCCTTTCCGGTCAAGGCTCCGGTGCCGCCCTGTAAAATGTTGGACTGTGATTGCGTGTTTATTCTGATTTCCCTCGCTATGCCCCTCTTAATGAGCATGGCTGCAAGTTCTCCAGGCACATGGACGAGGTCCTGGTCGTGAAAAAACCAATCCTTATCGAACCATGCAACATTGAAGTCCTTTATGATAGATACGAGGATCATACAGTCATTCACGGAGTCAGAGCCGCTTGAGGGTTCATAAGTGCTATCGAATTCCATTGCATAAAGATCCTTCTTGACACCATCAACCGTTGTGAAACTTGTTTTTTCTTTCTGGGCATCGGAAATTTCGAGGTAGGTTTGCAAATTAGGGATTTCTTCTAAGACTTGCCATTTAGACTTTTGATTCAAGTTGATCACGCCTTTACTATCTTCATGGGCCTTATTTTCAGAGTTTTTGAAAACCACTTCCCCCGTGATCAACTTATGCGCATGTTCTATTACACATATATTGTTATTTTCTTCTTCTCTCCTCATGCGAGGGGTATAGGACACATGTTGATCACGCCTATAACGGTCATAGGAAACCCTGTTTTTCGGGGTTCTCTGAATGCTGACTTCGTGATCAACTTCTGATTGCCTATGAGTTTCTACCTCCAACACAGTGTTATAAATGATACAGTTCATGAATGCGTAATGCCGATCGTTTCGGCTTCCCTTAATTTTTTTTGGATAAGTGTTTCCAAATTTTTTCTTGAAACTCTGTGCAGCAAGTGTGGGTATTCCCTTAGAATTACACCAATCAGTGAATAATGAATATGCTTCATCCACCTTGATTTCAGCACCCTCTTGAAATTCTGTCATTTCATCTATGAAATTCTCTACCGGATCTGCAAGTTTGTTTAACTCTTCCGTGGTGCTTTCCGATGTCATTTCTCCCGGGAACGTGAAATCTCTCTCCTTTAGTTTGAACAGTATCTCCATAAGCAGAGTTGCGATCTTGTCCCCCTCATTGTCAAGTATCTTCCTATCCAGTTCCGGAATGATTCTTTTAGGCTTCTCGTTCCTTGTCTCTATTAGGAGAATACGATTAATGGCTGCAGGATTATCCACATCAAAAAACGGAAGGTTACCGATGAAGATCCCTTTAGCCTGGCTGATGTAATCCATCCCTTCATGGCCTTTCATCTCATACTGGACCGAATCGCCACCAAACAGTTCATTAAAGTGTTTGAAATCCTTGATAACGCCTCTCTTGAATTTCCTTTTTATTTCAGCATCCACGAGGACGTTTTTCCCGATGATTCCGGTGAACATAAACCTGTCAGAAATTAGAAGTTTGTCCAGCTGCACGGATCCATAACCAGACGGAATCAATCCCCGTAATATCCTTGCACCTGTTCCCTTGCCGACTCTTTCCCTTCCCAATACGAATAGAACTTTATGCACCGGCAGGCCAGGGTAGAATGAATAACTAAAATAGCTCAGGATCATTGGGATATCCGGTTCGTAATATACCTGATTAAGGTAGTCCCTAAACATAGGCACGTCTTGCAATGTAACATATTCATTGAGAAAATTAGCATTAATCTGATATGTGAAAAACAAGTCAGGAGTAAATGGCTCAAGCTTTCGTGTTACAAGGTTCAGGAGCCCGTTTTTGAATGGTATATGCGAGGCCGGATTCATTGATTCTTTTGTGGGATTTCTCGCAATAAGTGAATTTATGACTTCCACCCTGAGAATCTGGCGAATTTCAATCTTCAGGGGTTCAAGTAGCTTTGTGATATGATCCTTGTTTTTCTCATTTATCCCCCCCAAAAGTGCCTTACCGTATTTCTTTAATAAACCTTGATACGTAGATTCCATGGCTTTTCTTATTTTTTCAAGTTCTGTGCTGACCCTTGTTCTGCCGTCATTTTCATAAATTTCATGATAGCTGAACAGAGTGGCTTTATTTATATCCTCTCCAGAAGAAACAATTGATTTGAACCGGAATAGCCTCCCCATTTGATCAGCAATCCCACTGGTATATTTCGGGTTAAACCATTCAGTATACGTATTTCTGGCTGTTTTCAGTATTATAAGTTCTCGTTCAATCTTTGAGTTCATCACATTAAGCACATTTTGCCGTGCTTGCTCTGCCGTGTCATTGTTGCTCATTTCTCCCTCCAAGAATTTCTGCAGCTTTTTCGTACGTCAGTGCGTAATGGTTGTGTGCAGCTGCTACAACTTCCCAGAATACCATTCCCCGCAATGCACCAGGCACACTCTGGCTACAATCTATAATGCCTTCACAAACTGCGACCCATTGAAGGGGCCCTCCTCCAGAATCACACCGGAAGCAATGCCACTGATTGTTTACAACATCAACTGTAAAGTTGGTTCCACTTTCAGATCCATGAATAGGATGCGAGCCTTGAAATCTACTCCCGGACTGTCTGAACCCTGAAAGATTAATCATGTCCTCAAGGCGTAAAGTTCCTAATACAGGTTGTTGATGTGGCTGCGCTTTGTTAGTGGATTTAGGTTGTAATCGCTTCCTAAAAGGTTGCAAAACTTTCATCAGATCAGCTTTTTTAACAATGGCAATAGGGATGTCTCTAATTTCTAACCCGTAAGTCCTGCCAGTCTCCAGATGAATAGAACCGGGACCCACCACAAATCCTCCTTTTGTCTTTACGTATGCGCCTTGCACTAATGGTATATTTTCATGGAGTGGCTCATCATCAATGAAATATACATATTGATAATGTCCCAATCTGCCAGAGGAATAGCGGAACGTCAAGGTAAAGTGATCCAGTGCATCTTGGATTTCTTTAAAATCAGCATCTATGAAGCATGCTAGGCCACTAGCGCAAGTGAATCCATAATTATAACCACTTTTCAGAATGGACCTTATTATATCTCGGTCTGCTCGGTAATTGTTTCTCATCTGCCATTCCCTTTCGCATGGTGCTTTGCCGAGGGCTTTGACTACGCGAAGATGAGTATCCATGAGTTGAGCAGGAACGTTTATAGGTTCTGTTGAATTACACTTACTGGTAATATTTGCCGTCAACATTATATTACCTCACCATTTTTTTAGGACTGCAGTTTTTTGCATCCCACTTTTTTTCTATCTTCTCCACTGGGGTTTTGTTAGTGCGTTTATCCTCGCTAACGATCTCATCCCATAGCTGAAAAACCCTTGCCCAAGACATCATAAATCACCTACCGGAGTAAGGATGATCTTATTCTCCTCAATTTCAATCTTTAGATATCCATGTACCAAATCATTGGCCCTAATCCAGAAGGGAGGAAGTACCACTTTGTATACCCTGTTATTTGCTTGAATCTTTCTTATGCCATAATTCATAAATCTGGAAGGCGAGCGATACATATTTATATTCCGATTGCTTAACAGAATTATGTCAAGCAATCTACCTTTAAATAAGACTAAAGCTGGAGCAACCGATAAACGAAGATCATCAGAGGAGATAGACAACATAATACTGAAAACCCTCGCGCTGAAACCCGTTGGTTCAAGAGAACTATCTAGGTCTACAAAAATTAATGGGACTGTCGTGTTAAGACACATTACCTCTCTGGAGCAACAACTTCGAATCAGGAAGGTTATGCCAAGTGAATACCAGAAATTTGGTCTTGTGGGTGTGCATCACAACGCACAACCTTACACAATAACAGAAGGTTCTGTTCAGAGCGCAATTTGGAGGAAAATAATTGACCATATAGAAGAATATCTTTCAGGAAAGAGAAAGGATGTTGACTCTGCACTGAACGAATTTCTTCCTCTTAAAACAAATCCAATATGCGACTATTCTCAATTTATTCAAAGCAATGATCTTCTTTCTCTCTTAAGGCTGGCAAACCGTATTCACTTAAAATATGGAGAACAACAACTTTCTGTTTTCGTTCTAGAAGCGAGTAGGAAAATAGAGCCGAGTAAGGAGCTTGCACGAAATGCTAATGAAATTGTAGATAATTTGCTAAAGAATATGGATAAGGATACCGTATCTCAAAGTGTTGAAATAATAATAAACTACTATGCTTTCTCTCTATTAATGGGAAGTACCAAAGGTTACAAGTATT
>JAJZXT010000036.1 GCA_021806355.1 Thermoplasmata archaeon | reverse complement strand
TTTGCTCATATGGGCAGATTCGAATCTGGTGTCAGTGAGGAGGGTTAAGTCGTAACAAGGTATCCGTAGGGGAACCTGCGGATGGATCACCTCCACAAAAGAAAGGCGGGCCACAGGCACATTCATTTCACTTTACCAAACTTTTTTTATCTTAAGTATAATTATGTTCTAGAGGGTTAGAGTTAATGGGCATAGAAGAAAGACTTGAAGAGGTCCAAAATAAGGTTGAGCGGAGATTTTCCAATTTAGGAAAGGGAAAATACGCAAGGATAATCAAACTTGCAAAGAAGCCAACTGAAAGCGAGTACATCAAGGTACTTTTGATTACCGGAGCTGGAATTCTATTTCTTGGCTTTATGGGTTTCATCATATATCTTCTAATGTCAATTTATCCCAATTAGGAAAGTGATTTCATATGGAAAGTTCTACCACCGAATATAAATGGATTAACATTGAGGAGAAAGATGAGGAATCCGGATGCGGAATCCGGAAATCAATACCTTTTACTATCAGGAATATACAGAAAGGAAAGAGAAAATTCACTATCAAGTTAACACCAGAAATCATGGAAAAAGATCCACTCATTGAATGGGAATTAGGTATTATAGAAGGAAAGGAACTAACAGAGCCATTCCTGCCAAAAGAGTCAAGAGCAATAACAAGGGAGATAGAACTTGATTCAAATCAGTCCAGAAAATTGAATATTGAGGTCGGAACACCAAAAGGAGGTTATTTCGGTGACTCGATTTCATTCACCATAAGAATCGATTCAGAGGATGGAATAAACTCGGGGAAATGGCAGTTTAAATTTACGCTCACACCAACAATAATCGTCGTAAAGACAAACGTCGGAAACGAACTTCAGGTTGCCAGGGATATGGACAACAGGGATGCAAGGGATATGGAGGAAAGATCAGCCACAAATCCTGATGCAACACGGGAAATAATGGCAATTATGTCACCTTTCGAAGTAAAGGGTTACCTTTTCGTTGAGACCATGCACCCGGACAGAATATCCTATATTTCACGAGGAATAAGGGGGTTCAAGGGACTGGCTGAGGGAAGCATAGATATTGAGGAAATTGCCCATTATCTTGTGCCGAAACCTGCTGTGACAGGGCTTGAACTGGGTTCCTTTGTTGAATTGATTGACGGGCCCTTCAAAGGAGAGAAGGCAAAAATTATGTCTATCGACTCAGGCAAGGAGGAAGTGACTGTTCAATTGATAGAATCCATGGTTCCAATTCCAGTTACCGTTAGAGCAGAGGCAATACGTGTTCTTGAATCGGGAAGAAAATGAGGCTCAAGGCTGAATCAAAGGAAAGCCAGGCAAAATTTGTAGCAAGGATAAAAAATCTCTTTGAGGATCCGGAAAAAATAATTCCAGACTGCAACACAAAGGGTTTTTCATGCCCATTTGAAAAGTACAAGCAGAAAGTGAGAAAGGCAAAAAAGATAGGGAATTACGACAAATTTGCAAGATCCAACGATGAATTCCTAAGAGGTCTATCGGAAACAGAAAAAATACTTGAAACAGAAAAACTACCTTTAACTGGCGTTATTAAAACTCCTCTTGGAAGTCTGAATTACGTCAAGAGGGGAGATACCGATCCCGTTGTGCTCGCAGGGATCCAGAATTATGAAAATGAACTATGGAGGTCACTGGCATTTTCGAAACTCATGAAGAGAGGCAATATCAAGATCTATACAAGCAGGAATTATTATACGGCATCATGTAAAGGAAGGGGGCCGGGAATAGAGTTTTTTAAAGACGTCCTGAAGGAAAATAATATTGATTTCTCAGAAACGGAAGGAGTTCTTGAGCTGTCCGGAGAAGGGAGAACAATAGACATCATGCATTTTTCAGGAGAAACTGTAAGAATAAATGCAGGTTCAAAGAGAAATACCATTTCATTAATCATTAAGCATTTTATATCCGCAGATGTTTCAAAGGACTTCAATTTCACGTTTCACTATCTTGATCAATGGGGTTCCAAATCTGAAAACGCTCTCTTTCAAAACTATCTTTCCGGTTCTATCACCGACAGGGATTTCATAGAAAAAATTCAATTGCAGAGACGAAAGGCAGCATTAGATCGCGGCTCACTCATAATTGGTGAAACAGAATATACCAACAGGAGAAAATTCCTTGAGGATAATGGCATCGAAGAAGAACTCATAGAAATCCTTGATTCCGTGGTAGAGGAATATGGAGGAATTTATCTCGAGGAACCCAGTGCAAGGAAGTTGTTGGAAATACTCTGGCCAAAATATTCATTTAAAATAATTTCTGGTATTTTCCCGGATGTCAGGAAGGGTGACATCGATTCCCTGAAGGGAAATCCAATGGAGCAAATCCAGCTAATTAAGGGCAGAATCAGGCATCAGGAGATAAAGGGGAACCTGGATATGAAACCCTGGTCACCAGACTCTGAATTTCTCAAGGAAATAATCGCTGAGTCAAGAATTAACGGTATCTCAGAAGCAATAAAACTGGGGGAACGGATAATGAAGAAAAGTGATATACAGGAAGCAATCCTTTATTCATTATATCTTCTGGATAACAATGCAGACCAGGTAAAATGGAAGTTCAATGAAGATGTGAGGGAAAAAGGGAAGAAAATGGAGGAAAAAATATCACAACTCATAAAATGCCCTGAAGAAGATCTGAACTCAAATTTCGCTGGAATGTCAGCATTGGTGAAGTGATAAGATGTCCCGCCATGTCATATCAAAAAAAGAATTGAAAATTTTGGGTGGCAGGTTTCATGATATGGGGCTTGATGCGCCATTTATCACGGAGAACCAGATAGAGATCGAGGAAAAGAAAGGAAAAAAAATATATTACATAAGCAAAATTCCAATAGCTGTTGAATCACCGGAATTCTACCCAACGGTAGAATTGCTGGATGCCATAAAACCTGGGTTCAGGAATATAACCATTGATGATGGTGCAGTTCCCAGGATTCTGGGCGGAGCCAAACTTTTTGCCCAGGGGATCGTGGAAATGGATCCGGGAATCAAGGCCAATGACACAGTTTTCATCAGGGGCATCGACGGAAGATATGTTGCAATAGGCACCGCCCTTTTTGACGCGGATGCCATAATGAAAACAAGGAAGGGGCCGGCCGCTGAAATACTCCTCAGGGGAGGACAGGAAACAGGCTTAATCTAAACTTTTTATATATATAAAATATGGCGGCGAGTGATGCCGGAAGGAAATAAACGCCAATTACTTATTGTATTTATCATATCTTCATCTTTCTTTTTCTTATATTCATTTTATTCAATATATAAATACATGACGCTGAATGCAACTGGATTTGATCTTGGCATTTATGCTGCATCTCTCCACGGTTTCCTAAATGGCAACTTCTTCTATTCAAGGCTCTTGAATGGAAGTTTCTTTGGATCTCATTTCTCTCCATTTATGTATGTTGTCGCATTTTTCTTCTGGATTTTCCCACATAATGCCACTCTCCTTGTTATCCAGGCTTTCATGGTGACCTTTACTGCCATTCCATTATATCTTATATTTCAGAAGATATCAACTGGAAGGGTTGACAACGTAAAGGTAATCCTCCTGATCTTATGTTACGAAACTTCTATTTATTCAATAGGGCCATTGGCTTTTGATTTTCACATGATGGCATTATTGCCGTTTTTTTATTCGTGGGCACTCTATTATTTTATTTCAGGTAAACCGGTCCGGGAATCTATAGCCATTGCCTTTATGATCTCCCTCCATGCATCTTTCGTAATAATTTTCCTTTTATATCTGCTGGTTACAAGATCATACAAATACTGTAAGAGAGGGGTGATAACCAGAATCAGGGCAAAACCAGGAAAAACCATGATGCTCTCTCTTTTTTATGCTGCAGTTGTTATCGGTATAATTGGATATTTTCTCACAGCAACCAAAATCAGGGATTTTTACGGGAACACTCCATACGGAGATATCAACAGCATTCATGCCTTCCTCAACTATTTGTTCATAAGATACCGCATAACTTATTCAATCCAGAGCCTCATCTCGAACTACCCATCAAAATTGAGCCTAGTTTCCATTGCATTGATATCTGGTGGATTTTATGCATTGTTTTCACCAATGTTCCTGATCCCGGCTATACCATATGTTCTCTTCTCATTCTTCTCAGCCAATGGCGCATATATAAGCATGGGAGACCAGTATACTGCAATGCTTTCACCAATTGTTTTTACTTCTGCATTCATCGGGCTTGCAAGAAGCAGGTCGAAACACGCCGGAAAGAGGATTTTGAATAACAGGATCATCAAAAAAACGGGCAGCATGATCATGATAGCAGCAATAGTGATAGGTGTGTTTTCAGGCTTTTTCTTCCCTGGTGCCATATTCAATTCAGAGCCAAGACTGCCGGCAATCGAAAATTTCCATTATAACGACACCGCAAAGGCTATTTTTGAAATAAGGGGAAATATCTCAACCAACGCTTGCCTTCTCACCCAGAATAACGTATATCCTGAGTTTGACGGTTTCCCGAATGCATACCTGTTATATTCCTATACTTCGGTAGGTAATCTCTCCAACCTGTATTCAAGAAATTTCACCTATATTATAGCCGATACATACTCTTCATATTACTATCAGGTTGATGATGTGGGGACGTCTATGCAAAAATTCATCGTAAGGGCACAGGATAGTGGGCAATACTCTACCTACTATGACAATCATGGAATCATTGTGCTGAGGAGGATTTCGTAAGACTGCAAAATTAACCAGGTGATTTTAATTGCAAATATTTATTTGTAAATAAGTATTTCAATCTTATGGAAGAATATCTTAATGTTGGGGAAAAAGCACCGGATTTTGAATCAGTTGACCAGGAAGGAAAAAAGATAAAACTCTCAGATTTTAAGGGTAGCCCTGTTGTTCTATACTTCTACCCAAAGGATAACACGCCGGGTTGCACGGCAGAGGCATGCAATTTCAGGGATAATCTCGAAAGCCTGCAATCACACGGAATAAAGGTTCTTGGGGTAAGTGTCGATGATGAAAAATCGCACAAGAAATTCCAGGAGAAATACAACCTTAATTTTCCCCTGGTTGTGGATGACAGGAAATCAATAACGGAGAGTTACAAAGCAAAGGGGATGTTCGGGGCCAAAAGAATCACTTACATAATTGACGGGGATGGAAAAATCGCATTTGTTTATCCAAAGGTGAAGCCAAACGGGCACGCAGT
>JAJZXT010000066.1 GCA_021806355.1 Thermoplasmata archaeon | reverse complement strand
ACTTATCCCGGGACAGAGGGCCAACCCCGGTTTTGATGACATCCTTAGACTTTCGACACTTCAACAGAGGTTCAGTTTTATTCGTCTCCATAGCACTTACCTGACTCCTTATGGAGCCTTTTCCCATATTGCTCACTACCATAACCCTTAGGAAACAGCAGCATATGGTGGTTTGAAACCTCCTCCTGCAAGGCGGTTCCGGGAGACCTCCTCCCATCTTTGATATAGCATGAAATTGATTTTCACTGGCATATCCATTATAGAACGCAATTTGTCGCTTTCTTGTTAATTGGATGTGTTTGTTCATTTCAATTCCTTCTTGGCGCACTACTCTCAGCAAATTTGCATTTCTTTAAATGGTTGACACATATTTGTATGGTTTAAATGCTGTATAACCCTAAACATCTACTGAATGTGTCAAACGTGACCACCAAGAGAGGATCAATTTTCAGGGCTCTTCAATATTGCTAAATGGACAGTGAGGCTTATCGATGAGAGATATAATTAGTCCTTATGTTCCACTATTTCAAATTCACATCTATCCATTAACGCGTTCTTAACTTGTGTGAACCAAAACTGCTTTTTTTTCTGTAAGGGCGATAACCTCAGAAATTTTTTTGGTATCCTCCTTTAATGATCTTCCTTAATTCCTGAATTGCATCCCTTTTTTCGTTTCTTGAAACATCTTTAATCGATTTTACCAAATACAATTCAATCATCTTATTCCCGTAATAGTATTTAAGCTGCGTAAACGTCATTATAAAGCAAAAAAGGAGAAAATATAATCCAAGATAAAATGATGGGTTCGTAGCATATAATGACTCGATTATCTTTGTATGCGAATAGGATGTTTGAGTGCGGCTGCTGTAATATATCGTTACGTATGTATTGCTGGTGTAAAACAAAATGCAACCTACAATAAAAAGTGCAATGCCTGCCAAAACACCACAAATCCTCGCCTTAATTACTAATTTTTTTAATTTTTGGATATCATTCATAATTGCACTTGATAATTCGAAAATATAAATAAATTAGTTTAGCGATCTCGATATAAGCTTAAAAATGCTCTAACAAATCCTAATTGAATACGTGTAGCGGAATGTATAGGGATTCTGGAATCGTACCAGGGCGTTCCTAAAATAGCCTATACATAATACTGTTCATTTTCTCAACCTTAAAAAGATTTTGAGCTAGATCGTGTTGTCTAAATATTGAGATCTTTTCATCAATGAATAAGGATCTCAATTGAATAACTATTTTTAAAATATCTCGGTTTTTCTATATCTCTAAGATATAAGTAGGATCGTTGTGATTTGAACACAAGTCACCAACGCATGTGATGGCACATTCAGGAACATGGGCACTCTTATCCAGTCAGGAAGAAGCGTACTGCTTGAGAGGACGCTCACAAAGAACATGCTTCATTCCGGGTCCCTGAAGAAACAATTTCATGGTTCAATGAGAATTACCCGACGAATGACATGTGCTGAATAGCAGTGAGATACCATAGAAAAAAAGCTGATTGTCGGAAAGAGCTATAAGATCACATGCCAGGATAGATCGACATTGAAAACTGAAAGAACCATCGACATCAGGTAGAGAAAGAGGAAATACATCATTGCATACTGCCACCTCAGGAACGCCGTTAGGACATTCAAGAGAAGCAGGATTAAAAGTATTGAGCCTGTCTAATTATCACTCGGTATCCAAGAATCTCCAATCAGAGGTGTAGCACAACAGTATAGTTCTGGTATATTATGTAGATAGCCACAACTATCACTATGACTGCAAATATCTGGGTGAGCCTTCTCTTTGGAACCCTGATTGCCAACCTGGCACCTACCCATCCTCCAATAATTCCACCTGCAATGAACAGCCCGCTGATCAATAGATCAAGCTCGCCGCTGATTGAATACCGGATTGCTGTAACTACACCGAATGTTCCTACAGACAAAAGCGACGTTCCCACTGCCTGAATTATGTTGAGGCCCCCGCCAAAGAGTAAACCTGGAACTATGAGGAAACCGCCGCCTATGCCAAAATAACCTGATGCGAAGCCAACAACAAACCCCACCGACACAAGTTTTGGATAAGATTCAGTGACGGACCGCTGCAATGCTGACATGTCTACGCATTTTCTCTTAAGCATATAGGCGGCAATGGCTATCATCAGGAACCCAAAAAAGAAAAGGAGGTAGGTTCCCGGAGTTAAGAGACCCAACTCTGATCCTAATAGGACCCCTGCTATTCCTGGTATCGTGAATATGGCACCTGTCCTATAATCCACGTTTCCCTTAAGAGTATGGGGTATGAGGTTGAGATATGCGTTGATTCCGACAGCAAGCGCAGTGGTACCTATTGCCATATGCGGATGATCGAACCCAACAAAATAGATCAGGAGAGGAATTGCCAGTATTGATCCTCCGCCTCCAATGAGGCCAAGAGAGAAACCAACGAGCAAGCCTGAAATTATTGAAAGGAGGATCTGCAAATCAGTCAATTGATACATATAATTTACCTAGAAGGCCAAGATGGAATATCCATCTTCAATTCTTGTCTTAGTTTCTACATCGCCAAGAACCATTTCTATCCCGGGAAAAATATCTTTCTCGGATAGTCTTTCTCCCGCCATACTTGCCTTCCATATCTTTACCGGTATCCCCTCTTTCTTAAGCAAGTCGATCTGCTCAGGGAACTGTGGAGAGTCTTCTTGATTGTCATTTGCTGCCCGGATACCTCTTCCAAGAAATAAAAATTCTACGGTAGCTCTGGCATGTCTGACTGCATTGAAGGCAAAACTGAAAAAAACAATCTCTGTATTGATGCTACCCTTCCCAGTTAAGAGCATAATTAACATCTTTGACATTTCTTTTCACTCTTCTTTATTCTTTTAAGATAAATGAGTCTTCGCACTTTTGTGCGGGTCATGGATAAAGTTGTAGATTGCCGCTCCCGAAGTATATGGCGGTCTTCAGGCGCTGCTTATTCCTGTACCCATACTCCATCTTTTCTATGAGTGCAATATTTGAGTTTATTCCCTTAGATAGGCTCCCAATTGTAGACATTATGATCTTATAACATCTTATGTTTTCTACAGTAAGAGACTTAATTCTGCATTATTGACAGATGACACAGAGATGTGTGATAATGCAAAAAAGATTGGGATAGAGGCTAGAAAAGTGGAGGAACTTCCAATCTAATCTTGCCTATAACTTTAAGTGGGACCGTTGTGATTTGAACACAAGTCACCAACACCCCAAGCTGGTAGGATACCAAGCTACCCCACGGTCCCTTCTGGAAAATTATGAGAAGGGAAGTATTTCATCTATAAGGTCTGTGTGCGACATTATCATTCTTCTGCAGCAGTATCTTTCAAGACCCAGTGAATCCATGGCCTTGGAAACTTCATCTGGCGTGGGTTCTCTACCCTTTTCCCTGATTTCTGCCATCATTTTACTGAATTTGTCGTAACTTGATCCAACAACTCTACCGCAACTGAAGCATCTGACAGGTATAATCAATTCAGATCACCTGTAAGATTTCTGTCTTTTTACTCTTGCTCCACGTCCCATTGGCTTCTTTGGAAGTTTTCTTCGTATGTCATTAACGAGAAGAGTTCTGTCGTATTTCCTGTAGGTTTCCTCAAGTTCTGCATCATTGCTGAAGAATTTTACGATTCCCTTTGCCATGGCCGTTCTTGAAGCATCTGTCTGGCCGGTTACCCCGCCGCCTTTAACGTTTATTTCAATATCTATCTGGTTTGCCTTATCGCCTATTAAAGAGAGCGGCTCAATTAATTTTTCCTTCAACAGTGGTATAGGATAAAATTCTACGGGGGCACCATTAATTGTTATTCTCCCTTTGCCTTTTGTTGTATAAGCTCTTGCAACTGCAGTTTTCCTCTTTCCTGAGGTCATGATTGTATGATCTTTCATTGATTCACCTCAATACCAAGATGCTTAGAAATTTCTAGCAATGTAACAAAACCACTCATCCTTGAATTGTCGGCGCCTTCTATTCTCTCTTTCTTTGCATCCTTGAACATCTTTGGCTCAAAGTTGTAGACTCTGCATCTGCTTAAAGCTTCCTGTCCCCTTGTTGTCTTCTTTGGCAGCATCTGTCCTATTGATCTTCTAAGTATGGCATTTGGGCTTCTTGGGTAATGGGGACCTTTTCTGACACTCCCAATATCTCTTCTTGCCCTGAATCTTTTTAACACGGATTCCTTGCTTCCTGTGACTATAACACTGGCTGAGTTGATTATAACTATTTCTTCTCCACTAAGTAATTCCTTTGCAATTTTTGTTGATAATCTTCCATATACACTGTTTGATGCATCTATGACCTTCATTTCTTCACCCTATAATTTTGATACCCTTTCCATTAGGGTTCTCTGTTGCAAGATCGGTGAGGCTGAGAAACTTAGAACCTGAAACTTTTATTTTCTTAAGGGCGCTTTCGCTTGCGCTCAGTGCTGCAATTGTAATTTTTTTGTCAAAGTATCCGTTACCGAGAACTTTTCCTGGAATTACAATGGTTTCACCATCAGAAATTAGTTTAGATATCCTTCCCAAGTTTACCTGACTCATTACTCTGCTAGGTCTTGTTAGCCTGTACGCTATATCCCTCCAAAGTGCAGATTTGCTTTCCCTTGAGATCTTTCCCAATTCATCCACTGTATCTTTCAATACATAGCTTGTTTTTCTTTGTGTTCTTAAAGACATTTTGATCAACAGAAGTAAAAGCTAAATGGTGAGAGACTAATAAACATTTTCGGTTCTTTCCCTTTGATACGCTAATCAAGGGATTTCCTTCTCTTCTAAAAGCGTTGCCGATGATCATTGCCTAATTCAATATTGAGCTTGATAGTTACCCAATTGGTACGTTCCATAGGCAAAATACGAAAAAAATGCGCAGAGAACCTTCAATTCTCTTTCAAGACTTTATATTGTAACGTGCTAGCGCAGTAGCGTGGCTATTCCACGATTGAAGGACTGTTACCTGGACATTGCCAAGCGCGTTAAGGATGAAGGGTTATTTGTAATCGCCCCAAATTTCTTTAACATTTGCGAGCGGGAATTCCCCTTTCGCAAGATAGGGAATGAAAGCGAGCGAAAAGGTTACTATTTCTCGCAGGATATTGATCTGTCCGCTGGCAGACAGAAGTGAAAGAGGTCGGATCGCATATTGCTTCATGCGTGCCTGCATCCGTAAAGTCAGATGGCTTAGCATGAAGGACAAAGTAC
>JAJZXT010000063.1 GCA_021806355.1 Thermoplasmata archaeon | reverse complement strand
CCCTTCGATAGTCCTGGAACCTCTGCACGATTCACATACCATCCACTTATCAGGAACCCTGCGTCCATTTGAGATTTACAAAAAGATGACTGGATTCGATAACATTCCCGCCAAAGCGATTGAGGACATATTTCCCAAAGGCAACCTCATGGTAGGCTATGTGAAAGGCTTGAGTACGAGATATTCGGATTTAAATGAAGAAATGATCGAGAGACTTTCAGCAGAAATACAATTATTAATGAAGTCAATCAATAGGAAGACGATTGTGTTTTTCCCTTCCAGAATCCTGATGAATAAGGTGCTCAAGATAATTGGTACAAAAGGATTATTGGTGGATTCTGGTGAAATGGACCAGATCCAGTTGACCCAGCTTGTTGGTAAATTTAAATCTGGAAAAAAAACCATGTTCACGGTCATAGGAGGACGCCTTTCCGAAGGAATAAACCTTCCAGGAAATCTTCTGGAGATCGTCATTATTGCAGGAATTCCCTATCCAAAACCAGATGTGAAGCAAAGAACACTCATGGCATATTATGATCATCTTTACGGAAAGGGTTGGGACTATGCTGTCACTTTTCCAACTCTCATAAAGTTGAGGCAAACAATAGGCCGACTCATCAGGACCTTTGAGGATAGAGGCGTTGCAATAATTCTTGATGAAAGAGCCGAGAGTTTTTCAGAGTATATCAAAGGAATGAAACAGTTGAACGATGTTAGCAGGGAAGTTAGCAAATTTTTTTCAAATACTGAATAGAAAGCTTTGAATTAAGAATAAGCGAAAACTGAGAAGGATCAATGTTAAATCCATGAAAAACACTATACTTTTATGCTAGCAGCAAGAATTCACAGCCCCGGTGGCGTTGATAACCTGAAGCTGGATCAGATTGAGGAACCTGAGGTTAGCGATGGCGAAATTCTGGTAAAAATAAAACTCACAGGCTTCAATCCTCTTGAATACAACCTCATAAATGGAAACGTAGTATATTCAGTTAAGCCTTTTCCACACATCCCCGGATCAGAGGTGCTTGGGGAGGTGCTCAATGATGGCATAAATGTCAGGAAGGGAGACAGGGTGATAGTTTTCAACAGGATCTTTGATGGCAACTGTGATCTCTGCCTTTCAGGAAGGGAAAATCTCTGCTACAACGGAGGTTTATGGGGGGTTGAGACTAACGGTGGCTTGACGGAGAAGATAACAATCGATGAAAAAAATCTGGTTAAAATACCTGATTCAATACCTGATGAACTTGCCGTTTCAATGCCAATAGGAGCTTTGACCGCCTATCATGCCCTCAAGAAAGCTAACGCTTCTGCTGGAAAAACTATTCTTATTTACGGAGCGTCCGGTAATACTGGCATATTTGCAGCACAAATATCCCGCATCATGGGATTGAGGGTTTATGGTGTATCCAGAAAATCATGGGTTAAGGATTATGGAGTCTTGAAGACATTCCTGATGGACCAGATACCAGAATCCATGACCTTTGATATTGTTGTTAACTCCCTTGGATCAAATTTCTGGGAAAGTTCAATAAGCCACGTCAAACAGGGTGGATCACTCGTATCCTTTGGTGTCCTGACGGGTAAGGAAGCAAAAATCAACATTGCCACATTATACACAAGAGAGATACAAATAATCGGGAGCACGGGCGGCACCAGAAGTGATCTTATTGAATTGATAAAGATCATGGAAACAAACCAGTTCAGAGTTCCGGTGGCAAAAAAATTCAAGCTCGATCAGATCAAGGAGGCTATTTCCTGTTATGAAACCACAAGAGACGGGAGAATTTTGATTGAAATTTGATTTCTGGGCCAATCATAGCTTCTTGAGTATTGATATCCTTTCAGCAATGTCTCCACCATAGATGTATGAGGCTGAAACAAGGATATCCGCACCAGCTGCCACTGCTTTTTTGCCTGTGATATTATTAATGCCTCCATCAACCTCAATTTTTGTATCAAGCTTGTTTCGATCTATGAATTCCCTTGCCTTTCTCACGTTTTCCAATGACATCTCGATGAAGGATTGACCCGAAAATCCAGGGTATACCGACATTATCAGGATAATATACGCTCCGGGAACATATCTTTCGACAGCAGAAAAATCTGTATCGGGATTTATAACAATGCCATATCTCTTTCCTGATGACTCTATTTCCTTAAAGGTATTTTGAAGATTGCATGGAGATTCGTAATGGATAAGAAAGATATCAGCCCCAGCCTCTGAAAATTTCCTCCAGTATTTGTCTGGCCTCTCTACCATCAGGTGTGCTTCAAGAGGAAGTTTTGTTGACATCCTGATTGCCCTTACAAGATCGGGCCCCATAGTAAGGTTCGGCACAAAATGGCCATCCATTACGTCGAGATGAAACATATCAGCGGAGCTTGCTTCAGACTGATTTATCTGCTCCCGCAGTGTTTCAAGCTTGCATGAAATTATTGATGGAGATACTAAAGGCATTCTTGCCTATCTCTAGCTCTTATTTTGATTTTTATCTTTTATGAAATTTGCCGCTTTCCTTATGATGTTTTTCTGGTTATCGAATGAGAGAGCAGCCATTGCCTGATCTTCAGTAAGCCATTGATAGCCAACATGCTCATGTGATATTGTCACTTTTACATCAGAATCTGCTTTTCCAAGGTATAGAAATACCCTTTTCTTTATTTTTCCACCGTTATAGGTATACCAGTACTCCTGAATTTCCCTGAAACCGTCAATAAGGCGTACATTCAGGCCTGTTTCCTCAAGCGCTTCTCTTCTTGCAGCCTCAAGTTCACTTTCCCCTTTTTCTATGTGTCCTTTCGGCATGTCTAGAAATCCTTCCCTCCGCTTGAGGAAAAGGAATTCAACCTTCACCGCTTCCCTGAATATGATAATTCCTGCGCTTGTCTCTTCTTCCATATGCATCAACAAGTATGGGAAGAAAAATAAAGTTTTCTAGGAGTATACAAGATATGTTTGCAGGTTGAAAAAAATTATGAGCTATTTGCATTGAGCAGCTTCAATATGGGATTCTCCATAAAATGGCCAGAGACCAGGAGAGATTTGATTGGTATATCCTTGATCTGCTTCTGGGAGTCCCTCTCCCTTATGGTGACAATATCCTTTGAAAGCGTGTCATAGTCCACGGTTATGCAATATGGTGTTCCTATCTCATCCTGCCTTGAATAGCGCCTTCCTATGGAACCACTGTCATCGAACAGTGTTCTTGGTTCTAATGCCCGCATGGCAGTGAATAATTCTTGTGCCTTTTCAGATAAGCCATCCTTTTTTTGCAACGGAAGGATGGCCAGGATATACGGGGAAACCTCTGGAGGCATTGAAAGAACCTTGTATCCACTTTCCCTTTTCATGTAAGTTGATGTCAGGATTGCCATTATCATTCTGTCAATACCATAGGCAGGTTCAAGAACCCTTGGAATCCTTGGCTCATTTTCTCCATAGTTCAGATTCTGGCCGGAAAGTTCTTGATGATTTTTTACATCGAATTGACCTCTGTCCGATATGCCTACCATCTCAATCCAATCACTATCAAGGAGGAATTCCAGATCCCAGCAATCCGAGGAATAGTGCGCAAGTTCATCCTTTCTGTGCTGCCTGAACCTCATCTTCTTTTTATCAATGCCCAGCCTCAATGCTATTTTTAGCGTTATTTCCATGAAATAAGCGTGTTCCGATGTTCCCACAACTCCAGTTTTATAAGCGTTCAGAAGGTTTCCTGAATACTCTTCCTGATTGTTTCTCAACAGGGGAATCTCCTCGCCAGCGTCAGGCATAAATCCGGGATTTTCCAGTGGATCAATAAAAACCTCAACCTCGGCCATGTTGAATTCTCTCTGCCTGATTATCGCCTGTCTTGGGGAAATTTCATTTCTGAACCCTTTTCCCCTCTGGATAACAATCATAGGCAATTTTCCGCGGTTATAAGTCAGCAGGAGCTTGAAATTGGTGAATATTCCCTGTGCGGTTTCCGGTCTCAGGTAGAGTTTTTCAATGCCATTTGATGATACCTGGAACATGAGATTGAACTTGGACGCATTATTGAGCAAATTACCGCATTTGGGGCATCTAACCTTGTTCTTCACAAGAATCTCAACGGCTTCCTTTTCATTCTCAGGAACGATATTTACTCCCTTATCTGCGAGCAGAGACTCTGTCTTGTAGCTTGACTTGCATTGATCACAAACGGTCGCGAGATCCGCAAATCTCTGAATGTGACCTGAGGCTTTGAACACCGGCTCAGGAGTAATTACAGGCGAATCAAAAGCTATAGCGCCTATCTTCATGTATTCCTCCATCCATATTCTATAGACATTTTCCTTCAGGATTGAGCCGAGGGGTGCATAGTCATACAACCCTGCAGAACCCCCATAAATCTGGAAAGATGGCCAGAAAAAGCCCCTTCTCTTACATATTTCCACAACTTCATCAAAGTTTGACATCGAATACCCCCATCAGATCAAAGTCATAAAGCATTCCAGATAAACGTGATGGCCCGTCAAGAACCGGAAGGTGATTAAAGTTTCCCTCTTTCATTTTAAGCGCGATGGTGCCGATTTTCTCGTTTGAGAATGCAACCACCGGATCTCTTATGAGAATGCTTTCAACGGTCTCCGAAGGCAGTTTTATCTGATTCCTCTCTATGAAATATGAACCCATGTTCCTGACACCTCCCCATGTCCATGGATCTTCATCCATGTCTATTCCAGAATCTGATCGCCTGACATTTGATATTATATCGATTTTATTAAAGAGATCCCTGTCGGTGATCAGACCCTTGAAAGCCCCATCTATGTCAATAATCGGATTGGCAAATGTTCCACTGTATCTCATTGTGTAATATGCAACAGAAAGTGGAGTTTTTTCCCACATTGGAAGTGTTGCGCCCAATTTCAGGCTTCCAATGCCAATATTGGGAAATCTTTCCCTAATAATGTCCAGGAAATTCTGTGGCGTGAGGATTCCACATACCGTCTCGTTCTCCTCCGTAACTATAATGTGCCTTCTTCGCTGCCTGATCATTTCCCTTGCGGCAAATTCCACGGAATCATCCGGATGGACAGGTTTTGCCTTTCTCATTACCATTGCCGCCTGTGTCTCGTTCGGATTGTTGAAAATATCCCTTCTTGTAATTACCCCAGCGAACCGACCAGTTGAGTCAACGACCGGCATTCCGGTTATTTTATTCTTGATCAGTGTGTCAACAGCATCAGATAAAGTGCCCGGAACCTTGAATTTAATCGGATTTTCTGTCATTATATCCCTGACTGATATTTCCATAATACAGGTTATGCATAACTCGTTATGATAATATCGTTTATGCAT
>JAJZXT010000180.1 GCA_021806355.1 Thermoplasmata archaeon | reverse complement strand
TTCATCGTAGCTAAAGAAATCCCGCGTATATATGTGATCCTATTTGAATCTACCGAAATACTTCTATGTGCCCATCTTCCTCATTTCATCACCTTTCAGATTATCACCCAATCTCTTCCATTCACCCAGACCTATCCTTTATAGGCAAATATATGCTGCAACATCCCATCCGGGTAAAGAACGAAAGAAGGAAGACGCATGCTGCTCCACGAGGATTTATCCTCAAGATCAAGAACGCGTAACACTGGCCAAACATGATCTCATGTCTGGTTAAAAATAATATACAAGGTTATATTTATGAAAAACCGGGTGCTAAGAGAACTGGTTCCAGTTATCTTTAAGATAACCACATTGAATATGTGGGCATAAGGAGAGGAAGAATTTCTGGGTCGAAACAGAATATTAGTCTAAAATTTAAATCGGGTCCCAACCGGTCTATTCTAACTCTACTTTAACATCTTGAGACCATTCTCAATAAAAATTTCAAAATGCTTATCCATTACTTATTCACCTAGACACAGATATGATTTTGACTCTGGAAACCTCAAACTCTTCAATAACGAAGGAAATGAAATTAACCTTCCTACTAACAATGATTTTTTGAGAGTTTGGCCGGCATTTGGGAAATATGGTGGTGGAATCGAAGTATTAGTAAAATTGAACGAATCTGAAATCACGCCATCATCAGAGAACATTTTACTTAATGGTGGGGAATTTGATCGTTTCCATCGAGATGCAATTTTAGTATTGGCAGACCAAATTCTTGAGTCGATTAATAAAGGGGTTGTAGCTATTTTTGAGATTGGGGAGGAAGGGATCGGTTTATCTAAGAATGGTTTACCAGTTTACAGGTGGAAAAAAATGCAGACAACTTTACAATTTCGGTTGGGATTAAAGAAACTCCGGATGGAATGATACTGCATATGTGGGGAACAATGTGGAGGGACTTCGACTCATTCCGGTGCATCTGTTGCGTATTGGAAAATGAATTTCAAGCTTTTAGGATCAGAAGGAGGGAACTTGAAGAGAGATTTAAAAACCAAAATGATCCCTATTTAAAAGATTTCTCAAGCAAAATTAAGGATATTGCTAAAGATTTACTAAAATGTAAAGAACCAGAACACCCGTTCATGAGATGCTCCCTACTTCCAGAATACATAGTTAGGTTTCCATGAAACAGCTCTACTTTCCTCTTCTTGCTTTCGCAATAAAGCATGTGGAAACTCGTTCGTTAACATTTTAATGGTTGTTCATGGCTTCAATTTGGTTACTAAGGGAGACATCCACCGAGTCATTGTTTATAATTAGAGTTCCCAGGGAAATTCTTCGTATTCGCTTAAAACAACAATCAGGTTCAGGTCGGTTCATCCCCTGTCCTCCATGATAGTGGACTCTGCCCACTCAGGTAAAAAAAAGTTTACTTTTCAGCTTTAATACTGTTCTGTGATAACAGGATATGACAGAAAAAAAGGTAACCATGAAGGTTTTTGGAATGACCTGTGATGACTGTGTAAGAACCGTAAGTGATGGCCTGAAAAAAGAGGGTGCAGATGTGCTGTCAATTTCATTAAATGACGGCATCGCAATTGTGAAGATAGATGACGCTAAAATTTCTGCAGAGAATCTTGTTAAATCTCCTGTATTTGGAGGGGAATCCCATTACAGGGCGCAGTTGAGAAAAGTTGAGTAATATGACACAGGAGTACGATCTTGTCATCATCGGGAGAGGTGCGGCAGCATTTTCTGCTGCAATAAGGGCAAGCGAGATCACATCTAACCAGGCAGCCATTGCGATGATAGGATATGGACCGATCGGAGGGACCTGCGTCAATGTTGGCTGCGTGCCCTCAAAATATATAATAGAAGCAGCAAAGGTTGCCAATACACAGCGGAATCCAAGATATCCTGGAATTGCATCGTCGGATCCAGCGGTTGAATTCAGCAAACTAATGGAATCTCTCAGGGAGGTTGTCCAGGAGGAGAGGAAGAGCAAGTATGAGGATGTCCTGAAATTTTATCCCAACATAACTATGTATGAAGGAAAGGCAAGTTTTGTTTCCAGAGACACAGTGAAAGTTACGTCTATCTCAGGAGAAGAGCATATGAAAGGATATAATTTCATAATAGCCACAGGTTCCAGTCCCGTCATCCCACAGATAGAAGGACTGGAGGATACCGGCTATTTAACCAGTGAAAGCGTATGGTCACTCAATGATCTTCCAGGCAGCATCGGTATCCTGGGAGGAGGATTTGTTGGTCTCGAAATTGGCCAGGCAATGCATAGACTCGGTTCACGTGTGAGGATAATAAAGAGGCATGATACCATAGCAAGAGGGATTGAAAGTGAAGTTGGGAGTGAACTCATAAGAGCTTTGGAGAATGATGGAATTTCATTTTTAACAGGGAGGAAAGTCAGGAAGGTTTACCGGAGAGGGGATAAGAAGATCATCGTTGCTGAATATCAGGGAAAAATGGAGGAAATAGAGGTTGATGAGGTCCTGATCGCATCGGGAAGGAAGCCGAATGTGGATGGTCTCTCGCTTGGAAATGCAGGTGTTGAATATTCAGATAAAGGGATAAGTGTAAAGGATGATTTTTCCACAACCAATCCCCTGATCTATGCAGCTGGAGACGTGGTTGATCAGAGGTACAGACTGGAAACGCTTGCTGCGAGGGAGGGTGCGATTATTGCATCCAATATCTTCAATCATTCCACAAAGGGAATAAACCTCCAGGAAGTCCCATGGGCAATTTTTACAGAGCCGCAACTTGCTTCCGTTGGTTACACTGAGGATGAATACAACAGGAACTTTGGAAGGGCCGTTACCAGGGTGCTCCCTCTTGCTACAGTGCCGAAAGCAAGAATATTGCGGGAAGGCATAGGAATGTTCAAGATTGTGGCTGATGAGGATACGGGAAGGATTGCAGGTATCCATGTGCTGGCGCCTTATGCTGCAGAGTTCATTATCGAGGGCGTTACAGCGATCAGGAATGGGTATACATTCCAGGATATAATTGAAAACAGTCATATATTTCCAACTGTGGCAGAAGGAATAAAGCTGGCCTCGCAGTCCTTTACCAGGGATATGACGAAGATGTCGTGCTGTGTGGAGTGATAGAAATGAATACGAAAGAAATAGTTTCAAAATTTGGATTTGAGGAGACGGTGGGGATTCTTCAGAGATCTGTGGAGGAAAATGGCCTGAAGGTTATTTCAGTCATAGATGCACAGGCTAATTTGAAGAAGATTGGGATCGAGATAAAGGGAAATAAAATCCTTGAAGTCTTTCACCCTAAACTTGCCAGGGAGGTTTTTGACAGTGATCTGAGGGCAGGGATAGTGCCGCCATTGAGAATTTACATATATGAAGGAAATGGCATGACACACGTGTCAGTTCAGAGCGCTGCTGAACTCTTCTCCCGGTACAATGGATTGGGAGAACTTGCTGAAAGAGTGGATAAAATGCTTGATTCCATCACTGATTCTGTTGCAAAATGAATTAATGCGAACCGGGAAAGTGTAAAATAAACCAGGTAATTTTAATGGATCTCCGAGCTTTCATGTGGTTGACGAAGATTCAATTTTTTTGGCTTGCTCATTTAGGACCCTGAATGTGTTTATTATCAACAAGATCATCTTTTTTATGGAAGATCCCTTTTTTTACTCAACTATTACGAGATTCAATTACTGGCAATCCACACAAAAGTGCGATGAACTGTATAATTAACCATAATTTATATCACATGTAATATACGCTACCTCTTAGCCAGGACTGTCACTGGCTTTTAATGCCTGGATCTCTTATAAAAATCAGGGATCTCCAGGTTGCTGTTGGGAATATAGGGATATGGCGAGATTCTGGAAAACCAAAAGACATAGTGGTGCTGAAGATGACGCATTCTTCCAGAAAGAGATAGAGGGATGTCTTTCTTGCCCTGCGACTTAACAGTCCCATCTGGAAATTCACTGAAACCCTCTCTCTTTTAAATTTTATTAGATCGTCATATACGGATTTCTTAAGTTATCGTTTTTGGCACAACATACGTCTATATTTAACCACTGGCTTTGCATTTATGCATTATTGGTGATAAAATGACCTGATAGATTATTTCTAAGGGCCAATCATCTGCTCAGGCAGAGTGCTTGAACAGTCATTGCAGACCTTACAGAGCGGCATTGTATGACTGGAATCTCGCGGTTGATATCCTCATTTCAGGAATCCAGGTTTTCTAAGCTTTTACATTCTGGACCGCGTGTGGAAGCATACAGTGGTTTCTTAAGCTGATAGACTGTAAAAAAATTGGTTTCAGCACTCGTTGACCTTGCCTTGATGGGGTTGTAAATAGAGATCAGTTTTTCTGTTGTATACATATACCGGGTAATTGGAATTATCGTTCTCAATGTGAAGGAAGCTGCAATTCTGATCATGCCTGATGGAAGATTTGCTCAAATAACGCTCAAAACCTTAATCTCAAATATCCTCAATAAAAAATATCATTATTGAAAAAAAATGGACTGCCTTATTGCATCAGTCCACGACAACTCCAACATCAGGAGTGAATATCTTTGAATTCAGGTTCAGGTTCTGATTCAGGTTGAAGTCGATTATGACTTTTGTCGTTGAGTGCAGCGAGACATTGAAGGGATGATTTATGAATGCAAATTTAGACGCAAGGGTGAAACTCACATTCACTCCGAGAACATTAACTGTCACACTCTTTATGAACAGCCTTATCATGGTGTACTTGCCGGAATGAAGTGTTATGTTTGTAAGCAGTGAGGCGTTTGAAATTGTAAGGCCAAGTATGTTTATTGTAGTTGTTGGGACAGAGTAGTTAACCCATCCTGAAGCATTACTGTGAAGTTCTACTGAAGTGAAGGTGATATAAACCGCTCCAACTCCAGAAACTGCAGGAGCATCGGCAACCGATATTGCCATGTGACCATTTGATTCTGTGCCGCTGTAATAAAGGAATCCTCCAATACCAGCTGCAATCACAATTATCACAACGATCGGTATTAGTATCTTATTTTTCATATTTTTTCATCTGGACTGATTTATTAAGTTTTCTGGTACAATCAGTTACGCCTTACGGAATCTCTGTACAGAGACCAGGGAATTGATGTAACTGTGTCGGTTATGGCCGTTTCCTTGCAGGCATCCATCACAGTGTTAAAGATCAAGGGCCCCTTGCACTGTTCTCAAATGCTGGGAATTTTTATATCATAAAGTTAGTTAAAAAAAACCCCAGCCTGTCATTTCAGGTATGTATAAATTCAATTGGTTATGGGATTGATTCGTTAGCCATTCACCCAGTTCCGCTCAAAGAATAAGATCGGGATGAGCACCAT
>JAJZXT010000088.1 GCA_021806355.1 Thermoplasmata archaeon | reverse complement strand
TTTCTCGTGGAACAGATCTGACATTGAATTGACAAATACCTTAGAACCTGATGGTATCTTTTTCACTTCTTTGAGCTTGTTGGGATGCAAAGTAACGTCAAAGGATCTGCCCCAGCGTTTTGACCATGCCTCGGCATAGCAATTTTTACAACCAGGACTAACCTTTGAGCATCCACTTACTGGGTTCCATGTCAAGTCAGTCCATGATATTCCTGTTTTGTTCATTTCCACTCACCGTTGCCTATTGATTCTTCCAGCGTTGAAAGTTGATTTGCTTTGCTGGGCTTTAGAAAATGCGATTGAATAGCCTTGCGGATAAGCTCCTCGGAATGTTCCTCGAAAATATGCTCCTTCATAAGTTCCTCATCAGAGGTTTCCGTAGAATGTCCATAATACCCCTCAATCTCGTAATCGCAGAGATTGCAGTTACAATCGTCTCCCTCATCCTGGAAAGCTGATTCAAATCGTGAATAGAAATCACTCGGCTCGAACCAAGTCCAGAACATTTCCTCATCAATCAGTTCCGTGAGGTCTTCAAGGATCTGCTTACCAATATCTGATGGCATTATGCCTCTACCTCCTTTTTTATTTTTACTCGAACAGTTCTATACCAATTACTTTGAAGATTCAAATCTTCTAATGTTTTGATGAATTCATCACATAGTTTCAAATAATGTTCGTCATCAACCGCATATCTCTCAAAAGCAGCTTTGTCGGATGCCCCAGTGCTAAAACGCTTTATTTTGCTAAGTTTAATCTCATAATCATAGGTTGAATCAGGATATTTCGTTATTGCTAAGCGAAAATAATGAGTATCATCTATCTCTTTTGCAAAATACATAGAGCATGCGGTTTCGTTTTCTGTCTTTATATCTACCATTGCTTTCAGTTTTTCCTGAAGAGTGTTAAAAGAATAATATGCTCTAATTATACCTTTATGGAATTCTTCCATATTGTATTTCTTTTTGTATGCGAGAACTTCATCAATCTTTGTAAAAGATGCCATTCTTATACATCCCATCCCAAAAACCCAGCGTCTAACAAAATACACACCATTTTCGTATGTGAAATATTCCACATAATTTCCATTCCTGTTTACATGAGTAACTATTACTCCTGCTGACAGAGCTTCATCTAAAGTATAGAATGTTATCATTCTTTCCCACCTTCTGTCATTTCTTTATTAAACCATTCCCAATAAATATCAGATGTTTCCTCTTTTAAATAGTCCTCATAATGTGCAAGTTCTATTAACCGTGATATAACCTGATTAATATTCTTTGGTTGGTCATCTTCGTCATGATACCTAAATCCTTTTTCTAAAATCGAATTGATGGTTGCCATATTTTTTTCATTTAGCTCTATTTTTGTCATTGTCATTTTTAATCACTCTCTTTTTTAATGAGTTCACTTGCCTGTCTCATTCCCTCCATACAAAAGTGTCCTTGACCTGTGTGTCTCTGACTAATTCATCAATTGATTCCTCACTAAAATAACATTTTGCCTGGAACAATATTTCATTTAAAATTCGTGATAAACAGACATCCCTGGTGCCCTTAAAGGTAGCCCTCATCACACTGATACCATCCTCATAAGTGGATTCAAATTCATCGTCCGGGAATCTTATTTTCAATTTTTCTGCCTGTTTTTTCCCAATCTCACTATGCCTCTCAGCGCTCGTAAAGAAGTGTTCTTCATAATGTACGGTTGTTTCTTCCTCATTTCCCTTCACTACTATGCTGAATTCATCGGGAACGGCAAGCATTTCCTCATCAAAGGTTCTGACACGTGCAAGTCTCATGCTGGAACCTCCAATGGGTGAGATTTCTTGGAAAATACTAATATTGGGAATACATTTCTTCTATCCTTCTCTTGACCAAAAAATACTTTATACGCGGTGCTTATTTTATTCACATGTCCAAGAAACCAATGAGCAAAAGGCAGAGAGATTCTCATTTGAAAAAAATGAGATCTAACCAGATGAAAAAGATTAATGCGATTAGAAGAAGTGAAAAATCCTTTAGAGAAACGGGAAAAGAGGCTAAAACCATACTCGCAGATGCTGCAACGAGAGGACTCTATAGCAAATCTAGAGCTGGAATGCATTTCTTTTCTGGTATACAGCAAAGAATGGAAGCCCATAGAAGTGGGAAAATTGCTAAAAGTGAGGCAAAGATTCTTAGAAAGGACAAAAAAAGAAGAACTTGAAATTACGTACTTACTATTCATCTTCAAACCCCTCCACTAAAATGTTCTCATAGATGAACTCCGTCTTTTCCTCACCGAGGAAGTATTTCGCTTGGACAGTCATTTCCCTGAATATCCCGGCTACCATTTCTGGTCTGCTCCCCTTTTGAACAATTCTGATGACTGACATTCCCTTTCCCGCATCATAGTCGCAGCTGGCCGAAATGCAATTTTTTAGAATTGTCATCTTGTCTGTTTCGAATTGAGCTTTTCTCTTTTTATAGCCTTCAAAACTTTCAGAATACCATTCCAACAGTTCAAAAACTGTGCTTCCAGAAATATCGGATAAATTTGTTAATTTAATCTGGTACTCATCAGGTATCCTTCCCTCTTCAATTGTCCAGTCACCTACCATGCAATCATATGGAGGGGTTCTCTTAACACAGGGAAGAGCACGTTTAACATTCCCATCGCATTGTATTTGTGAGTATGGTTTCATGCTGGGACCTCCTTTTTCAAAAAGTCTCGAATAGCCGATTTAACTAACTCTTGCCTATTCGTAAAATGATATTCGCTTACCGCTTTGTCTATAAGCTCAACTAAATCCTCAGATAATCTAACATTAACTTGTATTGTTTCTCTTGCTATCATATGATAGCATAAGCAATACAAGATATTAAAGCCTTCCTATCCTTAGACATATTATGCCAAAATCGTCATATGTTAAAACTGAACAGGTTAATTTAAGGCTTCCAATAGGACTTTACAATGAGATACTTAGTATAATGGAAAAAGAAAAAAAATGGAATTCACCGCAACAGTTTATTCAAGATGCCCTGAATGAGAAATTAGATCGTTGGCACAAGGAGCATGCCTTGGGGTGAGCAGAATAAATAATGATACTATTTGGCCAATCTCACCTCACACGGCGGCAAAGCACCATATCTTAATGAAGTATGTTCAGGCTTGGGCTCCTATACTTGCCATAGGTTCCAATGATCGAAGGTTTATCTATATTGATGGTTTTGCTGGTCCAGGAGAATATTCCAATGGCGAAGATGGTTCACCAGTTGTCGTTCTCAAATCGCTCAAAGAGCACAGTTCGGCAAATAAATTTTTAGGTACTGAATTCTTTAATATCTTTATTGAAAAAAATTCTAATAGGGCTCAAAACCTAGAGAAGGTTATAAAAAAAAGGATTGAACCAGTTCCATCATGGTTAAAATATAGAATTATAAATGGAGATTTTAACTCTCAATTAAATTCAATATTAAGTGAAGTAGAGGAAGGAAATAAGAGCTTAGCTCCCTGCTTTTGTTTTGTTGATCCTTTTGGTTGGAGCGATATCGATTATGATGTTTTGTCACGTGTTATGATAAATAAAAAAGCAGAGATTCTAATCACGTTTATGGCCGGCTATGTTGAACGGTTCGTTTTTGACCCGATGCATATTCCCTCACTAGAAAAACTATACTCTGCGCAGCAATTGGACTCTATAAGAGCAAGTAAAAATGATGAAAATTTAGTTACGAAGTACTTTTTGGAAAACTTGACCCAAAAAATAAAAAGCAATAGTGGGGTAAGTGAATTATTCACCATATCTTTTGCAGCTTATAATAACCATAACGGATTGGAATATTATCTTGTATACCTCACAAAACATTGCAAAGGTTTAGAGGTTATGAAAAAAGCCATGTTTGACTCTGCAAAGGATGGATCTTATAAATTCAGCGACTTTGATTTTGATCCAAACCAAAAAACACTTGTTGATTACGGTCAGGAAAAAATATGGCTGGGGCTAGCTTCTTCAGATTGCTATAACGTGTTGGTCGAAGTGTTTGGGAAGGGCAAAAAAATTCCAATTGATCAGGTTAAATCTACTATCATTTGTAAAACAAAATGGGTTTATAGAGCTGAAATTTTAGCAAAACTTGAAGAGTTGGACAAAATTAAAGTGAAAATTGATAAAAGAAGAAAGGGAACCTATCCGGATAGAGGATTTATTGTCCTGAATTAATTCTTTTATGCTCTCTCCACCATCGGCCCTTCATTCCATATTTTAACAGTGTTGAATGAAACTTTATTTCCATTGCCTCATCAAAGTTTCCTAGGACTAGAGGCTCCTGCAATGCTATTTCAAGTTCCTTTATGTTTGATCCCCTCGTATGCAAAGATTCCCCATAGATAAAATCGGGCTTGAATTCAGAAATTATCCTTACTATTTCCTCAACATCTCTTGAAGGGTAAGGTCTAATCTTCAAAGGTGGCATCACTGGTGCTATTATTATCCCTGCTTTCAGTCCAAGCCGCTTTGCCTCCCTGATTATCTCAATCCTTGATTCCGGTGATGCAACCCGGGGCTCCATTAACCTTGAAAGCTCATGATTCATTGTTGCGACGGAAACCTGTATTCTTACCTGATCTTTGAATTCTGAATAAATGCCGAAATCCTTCTTTACAAGGGGAGATCTTGTCTGAACACATAGCTTAACTCCATTTTCAAGTGCCGCCGTTATAATTCTCCTTGTAACTGGTGCAAGCTGAGGAAGATATGCATCGTGTGTTGAAGACATCATCACTTCAATGCCTTCCCATTTCTTCCAGTTGGTTTTCTCAATTGCCTCATCAATGTTTTCGGGGGTGTAGAAATAATTGCCCCATGCCCTGTTTACAAGAGGGCCAGCTCTTTTGTTCCCATATCTCTTGTTTATGCTGTCAACATAGCAGAATCTGCATGCGTGGGTGCATCCAACTGCAAAATTTAGGGACCACCCGTCAGATAGTTCTTTGCCAACACCGCCCTTCTCAACCCAGGTAAGCTTTGATGGTTTGATAAGCGGAGGATTTATCCTATAGGTTCCAAAGGCAACTTTCCTCATATCAGGATCGAAGAAATAGTCATCAATGCTCTCGTTTTCAGCTTTGATTTTTTCAATTTTCTGTCGTCTTATTGTTTCCCACGCCTTCAAGGCTGCCATCCGATTCTTTTCTTTAGCAGGATCGATCATTTCAGTTTTAATCATGGCCATTATTGTCATACATATGTCCTCAAGTCCTTATATCTTTTCCCATTGCATCAAAGGTCTCCCAACGTCTCTTCCAATTTCTGCATAGCTTTCTCCTCCATCTGAAAAGCAAAATTCTTTGCCTCCTCCAGTGATTTGGCATTCTTTATCTTCCTTGCAAGTCTCAAGCTGCTTTTGATATA